>CAZXGI010000027.1:0-31213 GCA_964639965.1 uncultured Rhodospirillaceae bacterium | reverse complement strand
CGTCGATTTGTGTTGAATTCTTTGGCCAATATGGTCAAGAATTTCTTTCGGCCATTTTCACTTAGTGACAGATATGCGTGTCCGAGTTCAGCAGCACGCTTTCGCGACGACACCTCTCCTCCGGTTCCATCCAGACAAGCTTGCATATGATCAATTATTTGTAGCCGATCATCATTTTCTAAATCTGGCGAAACAATTATTCTGGCAGAAGTACCTTTATCAGAAGCAATTTTGCTCCAAGCATTGCGTAAATTTCGGAGTGCCCTTTCCCAAAAACTAGCTGATTTATATTCTGACATTTAAATTACTTTCAAAAAAATTATAGCCTTTATTTAGATTATTTCATTGAAACGTCTACAGGGATTGTATTACTCCAGGAATAGCTTTGACAATATCTTCGGCGATTAGACCCATGCCAAATGAATTTGCAGCCTCTCCATGTAACCAGACACCTGCAGAAGCGGCCTCAAACATTGGCATCCCTTGCGCCAGTAACCCCACAATAATTCCTGATAAAACGTCACCGGACCCCGCAGTAGCTAAGGTTGAAGGGGCATTATTGTTGACAACCGTTCTGCCATCTGGCGAAGCTATAACCGTATCGTAACCTTTACTTATTACAACGGCTCCGCTCAAATCAGCGGCAGCTTTACAATTCGTAATTTTATCCGAAGTAGTATCAAATAAACGAGCGAACTCTCCCTCATGAGGCGTTAAAACAGCCGGCCCCTTTATCCAATCAAATAAATATTTTGGATCATCCTGAAATACAGTCAAAGCATCTGCATCAAGAACAGTGGCTCTTTTTTCTCGCAAAGTAACAACAACTTTATGGCGAGTTTCATCAGTCACACCATTTCCAGGACCAAGGAGAACAGTATTTACCCGGGGATCACTGATAATTTCTTCAAAATCCCCTCGTTTTCCAAGAGTTCTAAACAGAATACCAGGATCTCTCCCAGAATAACTATTTCTTGTAATTTCATCCGCAATTATCGTAGTCATCCCAGAACCAATGCGGCGGCTTGCCCGTGCTGCTAGAAGAGCTGCGCCAGGCATATCCATGCCACCTCCAATAACTGTGTGACCTCTGGAATACTTATAGTCAGTAGGCCGTGGGTAAGGGAAATGCTCTCGCCAATTTTCTACCGCGTTTTCGTAAAGATTTGGCTTTATATTTCTTAAAACAGATGGCGTAATACCGATATCTTTTAGGTGAATTTTCCCACTGAAGTGTCTACCTGGTAAAAGTAAATGTCCGGGTTTTTTTCTGAAAAACGTTACTGTTTCTTTAGCGCATATAGCACAACCTTTAACTTGCCCCGTATTACCATCAATACCACTAGGAAGATCAATTGAAAGACAATCAATATCAGTTTGGTTGATTTCATTGATAAGGTCTTTAGTGATACCATCTATATCGCGAGACAACCCTGCGCCAAATAAACCATCAACAATCAAATCGGCCTCACCAAATAAATCTGGAGTAATTTTACTGGTCTCTCCCTGCCAATGTTTTACCGCCAAACTTACATCGCCCTTGAGGTCTGAGATATTTCCTAATAAGCCCACCTTCACCGGCCAGCCGGCGTCTCTGAGTAAACTGGCAACAATAAATCCATCACCACCATTATTACCAGGACCACAAAGAACCAAAACATTACGCCATGTCCAAGATTTTCGGAGCACGCGAAATACTGCGAGACCAGCAGCTTTCATAAGGTCAAAGCTACTCTTAGTAGCATTTACCGCCAATGAATCAGCACGGATCATTTCATCAGTGCTTAGAAGTTCTGTCCCTTTGATTTTATAGTTCATGTCAATTTCCATTTATTCAAAGATGATACCCAAAAATTTTAACAACAAAGTCTAATTACGGTCTGGTTAGAGAGTGTTTTCAACGATATAAACCACCAATAATTTTTTATTAGAGCATGTAAATTATGAGAATTCTAGTTTTAGGGGCTGGTGTAGTTGGAGTTACAGCAGCTTATTACCTCGAGAGAGATGGACATAAAGTTACTATTATTGACCGCCAAAAAGGTGCTGGCCTAGAGACGAGCTTCGCGAACGGAGGCCAAATCTCTCCTAGCGGAGCATCTCCCTGGGCAGCACCTGGAGTACCTAAACAAATACTCAAATGGATCGGACGTAATGATGCCCCACTGTTATACAGAATGCGTCTTGACCCGAAACTATGGGCCTGGAGCCTGCAGTTTCTGGCAAATTGTACAACACAAAATTTCGCTGAAAATACCGTTAAAAACCTCCGTCTAGCGCTTTACAGCCGAACGCTTATGCAAGATCTTCGCAAAAATACAGGATTACAATATGATTGTTTGGAGCGTGGCATTCTAAAAGTTTTTCGCAGCAAGAAAGATTTTGATAACGCTGCAATGCAAGCGAATGTGTTGCGTGAACTCGGCTCTGATAATCGAACCCTCAATGCAAGAGAAATAAAAAATTTAGAGCCCGCCTATAATACGAGCCCAGACAAATTAATAGGCGGTATTTTTACGCCTGGAGATGAAAGCGGCGACGCTTTCAAATTCTCAATTGAACTAGCCAAATACCTCGCTAAGTTAGGAGTGATTTTTCGCTTTGATGAAACTGTCAAATCGCTTAACTCCGTTCGTAACAAAATTGTTTCTGTAACTACAAATAAATCCACAATCGATAGTGATGCCATTGTTATAAGCATGGGGAGTTACTCACCTTTTCTATTGAGACCTCTCGGAATAAAGTTACCAATCCAGCCTATGAAAGGCTACTCAGTAACAATTCCTACCGCTGGTCATAACGGCGCTCCAACTATCAGTATTACCGATGAAGATCACAAAGTTGTGTTTACTCGTCTAGGTAACCGTATGCGTGTTGCAGGTACAGCCGAATTCAATGGATATGACACACAAATAAATCAAGAGCGCGCTAACTCAATTAATAATATAGCCAAATTCTTATTTCCCAGCGCAGGTGATTATAGCAAAGCTGAATTTTGGACTGGTATTCGCCCTATGACCCCGGATTGCGTGCCAATTATTGGTCCGACAAATTTTGAAAATTTGTTCCTTAACACAGGACATGGAACCTTAGGTTGGACCATGTGCGCTGGCTCTGGGAAAGTATTATCAGATATTATAAGTGGAAGAATCCCTGAAATTAACATTAAGGATATTGGGATAAATAGATTTTAAAAGAATAGTTCCATATAATGGATAGCCAGCCGAAAACTCCTTTACCCTTCTTCTCTCTTTCCATTTGACAATCTCTTTGCTCTAAATTAGAACAAAAAGAGAACATTATATTATGCAAGATAGAAGGAAGGCACATGCAAACAGAAATTTTTGACAATAAATCTGCACTAAATAGCATTTTGCTCCCAGATCCTATGACTTTAGACAGCTTACGTAATCAAATACGCGAGATTGAACGTAGTGGCAAATTATCACCACCGCTATCAGCGGAGAACGAACTTACGGTCTCTTTAGGTAGCTCTGAGATTAATGAAGCTCTGCCATGGGGAGGTCTGCCTATTATGGGACTACATGAAATCTTTGGGGATACAGCAGCTGTTGGATTTACCACAGCCCTAATGAATAAATTTGCCAAAAATTCAGATGCTCCTATCCTTTGGTGTCAGCACGGTCGCAATCTTTACGGCCATGGTTTAGTAGATTTTGGTATCGATCCGGATCGTCTCATCCTAGTTGAAGGCAAAAGTGACAATGATATTCTCTGGGCGATGGAAGAAGGTCTCCGCTGTGCAGATATTGCTGTAGTTATTGGTAAACCTTACAAAGTTCCACCGATTATAGGACGGCGTTTGCAATTAGCTGCAGAAGAAAATAGCTCAACAGGTCTACTACTACGTCCACAAGATCGCAAAAAACCACAAAGCGTAAGCCCAACCAATGCAGCCCTCACCCGCTGGCATGTGACAGCCGCGCCTAGCATCACACCCGCCAGAGGGCCCGGTCTTAGCATAGCGAAGTGGAACTTAGAACTGCAGCGCTATCGCTACTGCGCATTTAATCTGCAAAAACAAAAAACAGTCAAACGAGTAACGTCTTGGCAGGTGGAGTGGAACCATGAAACGGGTGATCTCTCTGTGGTTACCGACCTTTGCAACAGATCGGTTCAACCGCAGCAGGAAAAACAAAAAACCAGTTAAAAATTTAGTGGACCCACTCGTTACAGTGGCAACACTACATGGAGGTCAACGGATCACAGCTGTCAATATGGCAGCGAAAATGCAAGGCATTAAACCAGGACTGTTGCTAGCAGATGCCCGAATACAATTTCCCAACCTCATTGTTAAACAAGCCAATCCTAAAGCTGATTTGAAAGCTCTGGGCAAACTTGCTAAAGCATGTGAACGCTACAGCCCCTGGACAGCAATTGACCCTTTGGGTAATGGCAAGCTTGCCAGTATGAGTGGCAGCAAAGGTATCTGGATCGATATCACAGGATGTGCACATCTTTATAAAGGAGAACGCCCTTTAGTCGAAGACCTTCGTGATCGCTGTATTCAAGCAGATTACCAACCCCGTATCGGATTAGCTGATACTCCTGGAGCCGCTTGGGCTGCCGCCAGATTTTCAAATGCATCCTTTTGTATCATACCTCCTCAAACTCAGCGCGAAAATCTAAGCACCTACCCCATTACAGCCTTACGCCTTGATCCAAGTACACTTAAGAAACTCGAAAGCTTTGGCCTCCGACATATCTACGATCTTTATGGAAAGCCCCGCGCACCAATATTATCCCGCTTTGGTGACAAAGTACTCAAACGTCTAGATCAAATGTTAGGCAGAATAGAAGAACCGATCTCGCCCCGCCAATCAGCTACCCTCCATTATACCCGGATGGTTTTTGCTGAGCCAATTGGCCGTACAGAGGATGTCAAACTCGTGCTCAATAAATTACTAAAAAAACTTTGCCTCATTTTTGAAGTAAAAAACCTTGGCGTGCTCCAGCTAGAGCTCCTTATCTTTCGTGTCGATAATAGCTGGGCTCGACTTAGGATAGGTACTAGCCAAGCGTCCCGTAATCCAGATCATCTCGAACTTTTGTTTCGTAAAGATTTAGAAGCGCTCAATCTTGGATTTGGTATTGAAGTTGCGTCCCTCATTGCCACTGAAACCAGTGCTCTTAATGCCCGCCAGATTGATATTGAAGGCAAAATCAGCCATCGACCGAATGATAACTCTGCCAAATTGGTGGATCGGCTATCAGGGCGACTTGGTATGAAAAATATAGTGCGTTTACAGCCGATCAAAAGTCATTTGCCTGAATGTGCCACGAGAACTCTTCCTGCTCTTGAAACTTCTTTCTCTAAAAATAATTGGCGAAATTTTAATCGGCATCCCCAACGTCCAATTCAACTTCTCCAACAACCTCTTCCTATAGAAGTCATAGCCTCAGCACCAGATGGCCCTCCGGTTATGTTTCTTTGGCGTAAGCAACAACACAGAATTGTCAGTGCTGCAGGACCAGAGCGGATTTCACCCGAATGGTGGCGACCAACCCAATTACGAATTCATACGCACCCTGTAACTCAAGAAACTCGAGATTATTATCGCCTTGAAGATCAAAATGGCCAACGTTTTTGGGTTTTTCGAAAAGGCTTCTATCGTTTAACTAGGCCACCTATCTGGTACCTTCATGGTTTTTTTGCCTAATGGATTACGCAGAACTTCAAGTCACCAGCAATTACAGTTTCTTGCGCGGGGCATCGCATCCAGATGAGCTGGTCCAGCAAGCAGCTACCCTCGGACATACAGCGATTGCAATTACTGACCGAAATACACTGGCTGGTGTCGTGCGGGCACATGTTGCTGCAAAATTGCATGGCATCCAGTTAATCGTCGGTGCGCGACTTGACTTTATAGATGCTCCCAGCCTGCTTTGCCTGCCAATTAATCGTGCCGCCTATGGACGCCTGTCACAAATCCTCACATTGGGTAAACGTCGATCTAAGAAAGGTAGCTGCCAACTATTTTTAAAAGATATTCTGAACGATGAGATATTTAAAAACGGTAAAGACCAAGTGGTAATTGCTCTATCACCAAAAACACCTATAGATCCAGTTTTTATCAAACACCTATTGAGGCTCAAAAATAAACTCAACAAGAACCTATATATTGCTATAAAAAATAATTACTATGGGGAGGACTATCAGCAGATTGAGCTATTATCTCAAATCTCCAAAAAGCTATTTATACCACTTGTAGCAGTTAATGATGTGCACGCACATGTTATTGAAAGACGGGCTCTACAAGACGTATTGACTTGTATTCGAGCACATTGCTCCATCCATGAAGCAGGTTTTCGGTTGCAGGGCAATGCAGAGCGTTATTTAAAGGCAGGCCAGGAGATGGCACGACTGTTTAGCAAATATCCCGACGCCATCTCCAACACTCAAAAGATCGTGGCTAAATGCCGGTTTAATCTGGATGAATTGCGATATGAATACCCAATTGATCCAACGAAGAAAAACCGTACAACTCAAGAGGAACTCGACTATCAAACCCAGCTTGGCATGAAAGAGCGCTATCCTGACGGAACTCCCCTCAAAGTACGCAAACAGATCAAATATGAGCTTAAACTCATCAACGAGCTTGGATACGCACCTTATTTCCTAACTGTCCATGACATTGTTCGTTTTGCTAGGTCTCGATCTATTCTTTGCCAGGGTCGAGGATCAGCTGCAAATTCGGCGGTATGTTATGTACTCGGCATAACCTCGGTTAATCCCGCACATATTGATGTCTTATTTGAACGGTTTGTTAGCGCTGAACGGAATGAACCGCCTGACATTGATGTTGATTTTGAGAACGAACGTCGAGAAGAAATATATCAATACATTTATGAAAAATATGGTCGTAATCGAGCAGGTATCACGGCGACACACATCACATATCGATCTCGCAGCGCATTTAGAGAAATTGGCAAAGTTATGGGCCTTTCAGAAGACACTATCCAAATACTTTCCGGTTCTTCTTGGGGCTCTTCTAATAAACGTCTGTTAAGTGATAAACGTATCGTCGAATTCGGGCTCAATCCAAACGATGTAACATTACGCATGGTAATAAAATTAACTAACCAGATTACAGGATTCCCACGTCATTTAAGCCAGCATACGGGGGGTTTCGTTATAACTAGAGACCGCCTCGACAGTGTTGTTCCAATTGAAAATGCTGCAATGGATAACCGCACAGTGATTGAATGGGACAAAAATGATCTGGATGCCTTAGGCATATTAAAAATCGATATATTAGCGCTTGGTATGCTAACCTGTATTCGTAAAACCTTCGAATTAATTGAACGTCATCACGCAGTAAAGCTAACCCTAGCTAATATTCCAATTGAAGACAGAGAAACCTATGATATGCTATGCACAGGTGATTCTATCGGTGTTTTTCAGGTCGAAAGCCGGGCACAAATGAACATGCTACCCAGGCTGAAGCCACGCTGCTTCTACGATTTGGTAATCCAAGTCGCAATTGTTCGCCCCGGACCAATTCAAGGCAATATGGTTCACCCTTACCTAAAACGCCGTAACGGTGAAGAATTAGTAGAATATCCATCCAAAGATTTACGCAAAATTTTAGAAAAAACTAAAGGCGTTCCACTATTCCAAGAACAAGCCATGCAAATAGCAATTATTGCGGCGGGATTCACTCCAAGTGAAGCGGATGGCCTTAGATGCGCAATGGCTACTTTTCGCCATAACGGAAATATTTCACTCTATCGTAACCGAATTATCAAAGGCATGACCAAACGTGGGTATAAAATAGACTTTGCGGAACGGTGCTTCAAACAAATAAAAGGCTTCGGTGAATATGGCTTCCCAGAATCTCATGCAGCTAGTTTTGCGCTTCTTGTTTATGTTTCATCTTGGCTCAAATGCCACTATCCGGCAGCCTTCACTACTGCATTGCTTAATAGTCAACCAATGGGATTCTACAAACCCGCCCAGATTATTCGAGACGCGCAGAACCACGGAGTTGAAATATTACCAGTTGATATAAATGACAGCGATTGGGATAATACTCTAGAGAGTACCGCAGTTCCTCAATCTGGTATTTCCCATCAAGAATCTCGAAGGGAAAATATAAAATGGCGTGATTCTAATGATCAAAATACATCTGTTCGTCTTGGTCTTCGCCAAATTAAGGGTCTTAAAATAGAGGCCGCCGACAACCTTCTGTCCGCACGAGAGAGTGGATACACACAAATATCAATGTTAGTAAATCGGGCTGATCTTAAACTTTCGACACTCGAAAAGCTCGCAAACGCTGACTGTTTTCAGTCTTTAGGACTCAATCGCCGTCAAGCCCTCTGGGAAGTTAGTGGGTTAAGCTACAATAAAACCCTACCCCTTTTTGCTCACTTATCTGAATATGAATTTCAAAAAAAAACAACAGTCAAACTACCCGAGATGAGCCTTGGTGAGAATGTTGCCACTGATTATGAAGAACTCAATCTATCACTGAAAGCCCACCCAATGAAAATTATACGAAAACATTTTGTTTCTGAAAAAATCATCACCTGTGCTGAAGCAGAAGAGGCAGTTCCGGAGTCTATGATACGACTAGCAGGAATAGTTTTGATCCGCCAACGCCCCAGTAGTGCAAAAGGTGTTATTTTCATCACTATTGAAGATGAAACAGGTATTGCCAACTTAGTCATTTGGCCGCATAAGATGGAACGTTATCGTAAAATTGTAATTGGCTCTCATCTGCTGGGCGTTGAAGGAAAACTCCAACGACAAGATACTGTTACTCATATTGTAGTCGAAAAACTGTATAATTTTTCATATCGGTTGAATTATTTAAAAGAAACCAGCGTTAAAAAAAGAGACGATCATTCTTTAAAAAAACTAAAAGATCAAATTAATAGAAAAAACATTTTACCTAATTCAAGAAATTTTTATTAATAAAGCCAAGAGACAATTGCTCAGAACATTCAAAAAATCAAATAATAAAGCTTAACTAAATTAACAATCATCAGGAACCAGAATTGAGTAAACCATCAAACGTTAACTTTCAACTCAAGGCTGGCCGCGTCGCCTTTCAACATAAAGATTATCGCTTATTTTGGATAGCTCGAGTGCTTGGCGTTTTGGCTATTGAAATGCAAATTACTGCTCTAAGCTGGCAAGTATATCAACTAACCGGAAAAGCACTTGATTTGGGACTTGTCGGTCTGGCGCAATTTTTGCCATTCTTATGTCTATTTTTAGTTTCGGGATCTATCGCAGATAGGTTTCAACGAAAACGAATAATGGCAGTATGTGTTAGCATTCAAACCTTATGCGCCACGGCATTTTTACTTATAACCGCAACTGGAACTGAAAATTTTACAACTATTTTTATAATACTCATCTTCTTAGGGGTGGCTCGAGCTTTTCAATCTCCGGCACAACACGCAATCGTTCCACTTTTAATACCGAAAGAGCATTTTGCTAACGCCGTTGCTTGGACTTCAAGTGGCTTCCAGATGGCTCGTATTGCCGGTCCTGGGATAGCAGGAGTGATCATTATTATAGGCGAAGAGTGGGTGTATGGAATATCTGTGATGCTTTTTATTCTCTCAACGACTTTTACTTTATTGATTAAAGCAAACACCCAGATCATAAGTAAAGCTCCCGTCACCATAGATAACATGCTAGCTGGACTAAAATTTTCCTTAAAACGCCAGATTATATTTGGATCAATTAGCCTAGATTTATTTGCGGTTCTCCTCGGTGGAGCTACCGCCCTGCTCCCGATCTTCGCAACAGATATTTTAAATGTAGGTCCAGCTGGATTCGGGACTTTAAGAGCCATGCATATGATTGGAGCGCTATCTGGAGCATTATTTCTGACCCAATTTCCAATATCTCGGCATGCGGGAAAAATTTTATTAACAACGGTCACCATCTTTGGAGCCGCAATAATCTTATTCGGTATCTCTACTAGTTTTTGGCTCTCCCTAATAGCATTATTCATACTTGGCGCTGCAGACTCAGTAAGCGTATTTATAAGAAATAATTTGGTACAAATAATTACTCCGGATCATATGCGCGGTAGGGTCAGTGCAGTAAGTGCTGTTTTTATCGGAGCCTCAAACGAGCTTGGCGAATTAGAAAGCGGTGTAACAGCCCATTTTTGGGGGGCGGTACCGGCAGTAGTTGTCGGCGGGGTGGGAACAATTCTAATAGCGGGGCTTTTTGCCAGAATATTCCCGGAACTTCGGGAAGTAGACAGTCTGGACCACGACGAACTGATCAAAAAGTACCAAAATATTTAGAATCTAAATTTAACTAATATTGAACCATATTTGTATCAATCATCTGGGCCCAAGCTGCAATCCCTCCCTCAAGATTTAAAGCATTTTTATAACCATTTTGAAATAGCCAATTCACAACTTGCGCCGACCGACCGCCAATATGACACATGACCACTAAGGGTTCGTCGTTAGGTAGTTTATTAATATTTTCTGGTAAAGAATTCATGGGTATGTCAATACTACCTTCAATAGAACAAACAGTTAGCTCATGAACTTCACGAATATCTAACAACGTGTGAGGTTCGTTATTAATTCGCATTTCGTTTAACTTTTGGACTGTAATATTCATTTCAGTTTAAATTTTATAAATCTTAAAAGACGTATTTATATCATAAAAGAAACATCAGAAATTAAGGCGCAAAGGCTAAAATTCAACGATGATGGGTATATTAAAATGCTTTTAGCATAAAAAAACTTATGATCAAAAAAATTAACAGAAATATATTACTACATATTATAATCTGGAGTAGTATATAAGTAAAATTACTCAATCAGGAAAATTAGTCGTGATTAGATTTAAAACTCTAAATAAGAATTTTGGTGTCGATATCTCAGGCTTTGATCTAAAGAATCCTACCGTATCAGATATCAAAATCATCAAGGAATCCGTTCATAAGCATTTTGTTGTCCGGATCCGGGGTCAAGAATTTTCAGATGAAGAACAGCTGCGCTTTACCCGGCATTTCGGAAAATTATCCATTCCAACATTGAAACAAACATTTGGTAAAGACCAAAACGGAACGCCAGATCATATGTCAACTGTATCAAATATTGAAGTTGATGGTGAGACAATAGGTCAATTTGGTAGTGAAGAACTGGATTGGCATACAGATCTCAATTATAAAGAACGACCGCACGCCTGGAGTTTATTGCACGCCATTGAAATTCCAACCGACGGTGGAGATACTCATTTTGCAAACACAAAGTTAGCCTATGAAGCATTACCTAATAATAAAAAAGCCGAAATAAAAGGGATGATCGCCCGCCATGATATTTGGAATTTATCTCTGCAAAGGGGAAGCAAAGAACACGGTAAACTTGCTCCTGGCATACCACCTCCTAATAACTATAAAGAGAAAGACTGGTGGAAAAAACATAATGGTATTGAACACCCCCTAGTGCGAACACATCCAGAAACCAAACAAAAAGCTCTCTATTTTGGGCGACGGCTAAATCTATATATTCCTGGAATACCCCACTACGAGAGTGAACGTTTAATCGATGAACTTTTTAACCATACTATCAAAAATGAAGAATTTTTATGGGTTCAAAAATGGCAAATTGGAGACTTGGTTATATGGGATAATCGTTCAGGTATGCATAGACGAGAACCGTTTGACCCGAAACAACGGCGACTTATGCGACGAACGAATACGCAGGGAGAACGGCCTTACTAATATAAGATTCCTAAGAGTTTGACTTCAAATTAATGACTTTATAAATATATATGAATTAAAAATTATCTTTATAGGGCAAACTTGATCCATCTTAATCTCCCGGCTAATCTTCATAGTTGTGATCTAGGTTTAACTAATATGAGCGAGAAAGAATGTTCATCCACGAAGGTTTTAGAGAAGCCATCGGCAATACGCCACTGATTAAACTGAAGGAAGCTTCGGAAATCACTGGATGTAATATCTATGCAAAATGTGAATTTCTTAATCCGGGAGGTTCTATAAAAGATAGAGCAGCACTATATATTGTAAAAGACGCAGAAGAAAAGGGTTTTTTAAAACCCAGCGGCATCATAGTTGAAGGGACGGCTGGTAATACGGGGATCGGTTTAGCTCTAGTTGGATGTGCTAGCGGTTATAAAACAATTATCGTGATTCCAGATACTCAATCTGATGAAAAAAAAGATATGTTGCGACTTTCAGGGGCTGACCTCCGCGAAGTACCAGCTGTTCCATATAGCAATCCTGAAAATTACGTACATGTTTCGGAAAGAATTGCGAAAGAGATGGCAAAGACCCATCCTCAAGGTGCTATCTGGGCTAATCAATTTGATAATACGGCAAATCGGGACGCTCACGTCTATGGCACAGGCCCGGAGATTTGGGAACAGCTTGATGGAAAAATTGACGGTTTCACCTGCTCGGTGGGGACCGGCGGAACTCTTGCTGGATGTGGAATAGCATTAAAAGAACGTCATAAGGGTATCAAAATTATGCTTTCGGATCCTATGGGTTCTGCACTATTTGAATTTTATGAAAATGGGGTACTAAAATCGGAAGGTTCGTCAATTACCGAAGGTATTGGGCAAGGACGGGAAACTAATAATCTTAAAGGAGCTCCAATAGATGGTGCATATCAAATATCGGACGAAGAGGCACTACCTATCGTATTTAATCTTTTAAAAAACGAGGGAATGTGCGTAGGATCTTCTAGTGGCATTAACATTGCCGGAGCAATCCGTATGGCCAAAGAATTTGGACCAGGTCATACGATAGTTACTATCCTTTGCGACTATGGCACTAGATATCAAAGTAAATTATTCAATCCAATTTTTCTCAAAGAAAAAAATTTACCCTTCCCAGATTGGCTTGTCTGAATTTAGGATCAGAATTTATGGAGTATACGAACCCCGGAGCCTTGGTCACAACTGAATGGCTTGCTACAAATAAAACCGCATCTAACATATCTATAATTGATGCTAGCTTCTATTTACCCTCAGCGGGCCGTAATCCAAAAGAAGAATTCTATAAATGTCATATTCCGGGGGCAGTTTTTTTTGATATTAACAAAATTGCAGATCAGAATACTGACCTTCCTCATATGTTACCAAATCCAGATGAATTTTCAAAACAGGCAGGAAATCTAGGCTTAAGCAATGCTGACCATATAATTTGTTATGATACTAACGGGGGACCAATGGCGGCAATGAGGGCTTGGTGGACATTCCGAGTTTTTGGACACGAACGCGTGTCCGTATTAAGTGGAGGCCTACCCAAATGGCAAAGCGAAGGGCACTCTATAGGCTCTAGTCCTCAAATTATTTCCCAGCAACACTTTGCCACCAATCTCAATTTACATTTGATAAAGAATGTAGAGCAGATTATTGAAAATACTAAAACAAACAAATTTCAATTAGTTGATGCCCGCTCAAGGGGGCGTTTCGAAGGAACCGAACCAGAGCCAAGAAACGGCTTACGTCAAGGACACATTCCCAGGGCTATTAACTTACCCTTTGAAAAATTACTTGATCTAAAAAATTTTATGATCATGCGCAGCGCCAAAGAATTATCAACTATAATTGCGGAAGCTGGAATTGATCCAAAAAAACCACTTATCTCTAGTTGTGGTTCGGGAGTAACTGCAGCAGTTCTTGTCATGGCTCTCTACCTATTAGGTCACACGCAAGCTGCAATTTATGACGGATCTTGGACAGAATGGGCCACAAAGCCTGATACCCCTATTGCGAATTGAGGTTGAGTATGAGTAAAACCAAAAGTTTTGACACTCAATTAGTTCATACTGGTTCAAACCCGAAACAACACAAAGGTGTAGTAAACCCACCGATTTACAGGGCTTCAACTGTAACCTTTCCTACAGTAAAGGATATGAAAGATGCTGAAAGAACAAAATTTGATACGACATTTTATGGCGTTCATGGAACCCCCACCACTTTTGCACTTGAAAAAGCAATGGCGGAAATTGAGGGTGGCTTCAGAGCTGTGTCTGTAGCGTCGGGCCTAGCAGCAATAACAACAGCGTTAATAACGTTTCTTAAAAATGGAGATCATCTGCTTATGGTCGATAGTGTTTATGGTCCGACCCGAAACTTTTGTAACACCACTCTAAAAGGTTTTGGGGTTGAAACAACTTATTACGACCCCCTAATAGGCGACAAAATTGGCGATCTTATTAAACCAGAAACTAGAATAATCTTTACTGAATCACCTGGATCATACACGTTTGAAGTTCAAGATATTCCCGGAATCGTTAAAATAGCGAAAAAACACAGTATCAAGGTCATGATAGATAACACATGGAGTGCTGGATACTATTTTAAGCCATTTGATCATGGCGTCGACATATCTATACAGGCAACAACTAAATATCAGGCTGGCCATGCGGACGTCATTCTAGGTCATATTATAGCTCAGGAAAAAGAAGATTGGTTAAAATTAAAACATACTGCCGTGACACTCGGCCAAGCCGTAGCTCCTGATGTTTGTTATTTAGCACTGAGAGGAATTCGTACTCTCGGTGTTCGATTAGAAGAACATCAAAGTAGTGCAATAAAAATTGCCCATTGGTTAAGCAATCGTCCTGAGATTGAAACCGTTCTTCATCCAGCTTTATCATCTTGCCCGGGCCATGAATTTTGGAGACGTGATTTTTCTGGTTCTAGCGGCTTATTCAGTATTGTATTAAAAAATTTCTCAACCCAACAAGTAAACGCGATGCTTGATAACATGGACTATTTTGCAATGGGCTATAGTTGGGGTGGTTTTGAGAGCCTCATCGTTCCTTGTGATCCAACAAAGATAAGATCTGCAACAAAATGGAGTGGGAACGGCCCCTTACTGCGTATTCACGTTGGCCAAGAAGACGTACAGGATTTAATTGAAGATCTAAAACGCGGCTTCATGCGTTTATCAGGGAAAAACAAATGAGAAAAGATGCCAGGAGAAATACCAAACTTGCCCATAGCGGTAGCCACCCATTAGACCAGTCAGGTATTGTGAACCCGCCAATTTACCGCGCTTCTACGGTCGATTATGGCACCGTGGAAAAAATGCAAGCCCTGAGAAAAAATCCAAATGATAATTTTGTATACGGGCGCATTGGCACTCCAACCTCCAAGGCATTTGAAGAAGCAGTTGCGGCATTAGAGGGCGCGGAAAGAACTATAGCCGTTGGCTCCGGATTGGCGGCAATTTCTGCCGCAATGTTGGCATTCGTAAGCGCTGGAGACCATGTTTTAGTTTGTGACAATGCATATTCACCAACACGTAATCTGAGTGAAAAATTTCTAAAACGATTTGGCGTAGAGACTACATATTATGATCCCTTAATAGGCTCGGAAATATCAAATCTTTTCAGATCTAACACTAAGGCCATCTACACAGAATCTCCGGGTTCACACACCTTTGAGATACAAGATATTCCAGCCATTACTAAAGCAGCCCATGACGAAAATATTAAGGTTATATTGGACAATACATGGAGCGCAAGTTACTTCTTTAAACCATTTGAACATGGCGTGGATATCTCTGTGCAGGCTGCAACTAAATACTACGTGGGTCATTCGGATGTTATGACTGGCACAATCTCAATGTGTGGAGAAAATATTCAACCTATTCTCGATAGCGTTCGGATTTTAGGTTATAATATTTCACCAGATGATGCTTACCTTGCACTCCGAGGTCTAAGAACTCTTAATGTAAGGCTTAAGCGCCATGAAAAAAATGCGCTTGAGATTGCGAGATGGTTAGACAATCGACCGGAGATTGATAAGGTGCTACATCCTGCGCTACCGTCGTGTCCCGGGCACGAAATTTGGCAAAGAGATTTTTCTGGTTCAAATGGTTTATTTAGTGTTGTTTTTAAGAAATTAAGTAATAATGCAATACATGATTTTATCGACCATCTGGAATTATTTAGTCTTGGCGGATCCTGGGGTGGCTATGAGAGCCTTGTACTTCCGACAGATGTCACTCGAACAGAGACAACCTGGGACAATGAAAAACCATGTGTTCGCTTCCATATTGGACTTGAAGATCCAAATGATTTAATTAGCGATATTGAGAATAGCCTAAAAGTATTAAAAATTTAATTTGCTAGTTTTTATAAGAGGGATCTTTAGCATCAATAATTCGAAGTAAAGCATCAAAAGACTTATCAGATTCTCTCGGCTCATCACTAAAAAGTCTTACCTCTTTCATATTAAATTTAGTTGCCTCCCGACTTACTTCAATATTTGACCCTAACATAGATTCCGTCAAGACTTGCGTTTCGCAAGCCATTTGCAATGTCCAAAGACGAACAAAAGCCTCCTCTATTGTCCTTCCTATAGATAACAATCCATGATTGCGAAGAATGAGCAGTGGATTTATTCCAATACTCTCTATCAGGCGTTCTTGCTCATCATTGCGCAATGTAACCCCTTCAAAATCATGGTAAGATATTCGATCATAGATCATTGATGAATAAATATTTGTATTACTCAATCCATCTGTTTTACAAGCGACAGCGAGACCCGCTGGAGTATGCGTATGCATTACACATAAAGCATCGTCGATATTATTATGGATTGCAGAGTGGATCGTATAACCGGCGGCATTGATATCCCATTCTTCATAATTAGAATCCATAACTTTCTTACCATTTGAATCAACTTTAATGAGATTGGATGCCGTCACCTCATCATAGCGTAAGCCAAATGGATTTATTAAAAAATTGTGTTCAGAACCAGGAATACGAATTGTTATGTGATTGAAAATAATTGACGTCCAACCTAGATAGTCAAAAATACGATAAGTTCCTGCTAACTTAACGCGTAGGGCCCATTCTCGGCTACTGTATCCCCTGTTAGGACTTTGCATATCTTCTGCTCACACACCAACAAAATTAAATTCAAAATATAGAATATCCTAAACTTCACTGCATCTAAATTATTTTTCAAAAAATTTTTCAATGGGACTCGAGATCTTTTGAAACATCCTCGTGATCTCCAACGACAATATGATGTTCACTTTTTACAACCAGTTTTTCCAATAATGGAACGAATAACAATGGCACAACGCCACCTATTACAATACCTAATACCATACTCCTGATATGAGGATCCAAATAACTCGCGATTAAATCAGCTAGTATATGAGATAGAGCTGCGCCAAAGACTCCTACTATATAACCATTTGAGGTTATTTTTAATAGTCTGTTTATACTCCAGCCGGAGTAATAGCCCAATAGCATAATAGCTACATGAACAAACCCAAAGATGAAGCCCCGCAGATTTGCATCAGCTCCGTACAAATATTGTTCTAGTATATGTTCCATAAAGAATTAACTACAAGACGGACAAAAAACAGGGACTTCAAGATAGGATTCATTAGCAAGTTTCAGTCCTAAATCTTCTATGCTGCGAGATATATCAATACCCATCTTTTTGTGACAACTCTCTATTATTGTCTCGCACTTTTGACAGCAATTAATAATATGAGTATGTTTTTCATCTGGATTAGCACAAAATATAAATTTATTTATTGAATTAATTCGATGAACAATATTCAAACTACACCAAAAATCTAAAATCCGATATATAGTCGCAATATTCAATTTCTCGCCTTTTCCTTCCAAGTTTTCTTTCAAATTATAGGCCGAAATTGGTTTTTTTTGATTTATCAGAGCATCGATTACCAATATGCGCTGTGGCGTAACTGAATGCTTAGCAGCATAACAACGATCTAACGCGGTTGATTTCGATTTTGAAATCATAAATTCAAATCCTTATCGACTCAATAATCTGCATTTTAAAATATATATCTCTTTAATGCAATAAAATTGCATTAAAGAGATATATTGAATGGCAGAAAAAATTATCATGTTCAAAACTCAAGGTCTCGTCTAAACTGCAACAATACAGTCGAAACTTGATAAGCGCCCCAAAAAGACGAGGAACTAATATATGATGAAAGAGAATAACTCGACGATTAAAGAAGTAATTCAAAGCTTAAAGTTTAATACTGAAGGGTTAATTCCAGCCATCGCACAACAACATGACACGGGCGAAGTCCTAATGATGGCTTGGATGAACAAGGAATCTATTGAAGCAAGCTTTATCGAAGATCGAGTAGTCTATTGGTCAAGGTCAAGACAGGCATTGTGGCGAAAAGGGGAAACTTCCGGGCAAACACAACACTTAAAAGAAATAAGATGGGACTGCGACGGAGATACACTCCTCCTACAAGTTGAGCAGGAAGGTGTAGCTTGTCATACGGGCAGAAGAAACTGTTTCTTTACAGCAATGCGTGATGGAAAAATTAAAACTATTTCTACCCCCGAAATTGATCCCAACAGGTTCAACAATTAACAACAATGATTTTTAAAAAAATGAAATGGCTGGTTATTTTGGGAGCAGGGTGTGGCTTCTATTTTTCACAAAATTATCCGGCCTATGGCAAAAATATATTAATCTTTGCAGCCTCTAGCCTAACACTGCCAATACAAAAAATTGTAACTCGTTATCAAGAAAAAAGTAATAACCGTGTGCGGGTATCTTATGCGGCTAGTTCAATTTTAGCACAGCAAATATCGAGGGGAGCTCCCACTGACATATTTATTTCTGCTAATCAGAAATGGATGAACTACCTAGCAAAGAAGAATTCTTTAATTGCTCAAAGTAAACGCAAAATATTGTCAAATAATTTAGTGATTATTTCGCCTAAAAACCACCCTGTAAAATTAAAAACCTTAAATATGATATCATTAAATAATATTCTCAAAGATGGGCGTTTGGGAATTGGAGATCCAGACCATGTACCGTTAGGCATTCATAGCAAGGAGGTGTTGGACCATTTAAATTTATGGCAACCAATCAAAAAAAGATTAGCGCGCTTAAAAAATGCTAGGGCCGTTTTAACTTTCGTTGAACGAGGTGAAACGAAAGCAGGCATAGTTTACCAATCGGATGCCCATTTAAACAATAAAGTAAACATTTTATTCAAAATCCCTACAAAAATGCACAGAAAAATCTATTATTGGGCTGCCCTCACACGCTCAAATAATCAGGCCACATCTAGGTATTTATTTGATATTCTTTTTAATCAAAATTCAAAAGATGTTTTCAAACATCATGGTTTTCTGGTGAACTAGCTCCATGATTATGCCGAGCCCATTAGAGTTGGAAGCTTTATACTTGAGCCTGAAAGTTGCCCTCTGGAGTGTACTTTTCACACTTCCCCTAGGCATTTTTACAGCTTGGCTATTAGCTCGCAAAGATTTCTATGGCCGAGCCTTACTGAATGGTATCGTTTACTTGCCGCTCGTTCTACCACCCGTAGTCGTTGGTTTCTTCTTGCTCACCATGCTAGGCCGACAGGGACCTATTGGTCAACTCCTTGAAAATTATTTCGGAATAACCGTAATTTTTACCTGGCAAGGAGCTGCAATAGCTTCGGCAATCATGTCGTTCCCACTAATGGTACGAGCCATTCGCATTTCCATTGAGAATGTTGACACTAAACTTGAAGCGGCAGCCCTTACCTTGGGCGCCTCACCGCTAAGAGTGTTTTATTCAATCACCTTGCCTCTAATTCTTCCAGGTATCCTGGCTGGAACCATTCTCGCTTTTGCTCGTAGCCTAGGTGAATTTGGCGCAACTATCACTTTTGTCTCTAATATACCAGGAGAAACACGGACCTTGCCCCTGGCTATATACTCGCTGGTTCAAACACCGGGTGGGGAGACCGGGGCTCTTCGGTTAGTTATCCTCTCCGTTATTATTGCACTGTTAGCATTAGTATTTTCAGAATATCTAGCACACAAAGCTAGACGTAGTATTGGAGATTAACCGGTGTTGGAATTTTCCGTATCACACGAATATGAGGGTATGCGGATTGATGTAGCCTTTACGGCAAAATCAGGCAGTATAACAAGCTTATACGGACGTTCAGGATCAGGAAAAACATCGATCATTAATATGATTGCAGGATTAAAAAAACCTGATTTTGGTTTCATAAAAGTTAATGGCAAAATTCTATTAGATACGGACGGCGGTATTGATGTAAAGCCAGAAAAACGAAGACTGGGATACATATTTCAAGACTGTCGTCTATTCCCACATCTTAATACACGTGCCAATCTACTTTATGGACTAAGGGAAAATTTGTCCTCTGGGTCACAGATTACCTTTGATACTGTTGTCGATATTTTAAAAATCAAATCCCTATTAGACCGGAAACCAGCCAATCTCTCCGGAGGGGAAAAACAACGGGTGGCGATAGGCCGAGCACTCCTCACCCAACCACGGCTTCTTCTAATGGACGAGCCATTGGCTTCTGTTGATGCTCAACTACGTGGAGAAATTCTAACTTTTATTGAGGAATTGCGAAATAAACTAGGTTTGACAATTATATATGTTAGCCATGCAATTGATGAAGTCATTCGACTTACTGATGAAATGGTTATAATTTCAAACGGTATTAAAAAAGCCGAAGGTGACTTAGAGGAAATTATGAGCCGTTTAGATCTTTTTCCCCTGACCGGTCGCTTTGACGCAGGCGCAGTCCTTTCAACTAAGGTGATTAGCCATGACGATAATTACGGTTTAACAAGCCTTTCTTTCAAAGGTGGAACGTTAAACGTCACCGGGACAAATCTTCCAGCGGGCGCTAGTGTCCGTGCTCATATAAGAGCCCGTGATGTCTCTCTGATGCTAGAACGCCCCAAGGATACAAGTATTCTTAATATTTTTGAAGGTAAGGTTATCGATATTGGAAAAAATGGAGGCGCACAAATTGACATTAAAATTGATATTGGATCTCCACTCATAGCTCGTATTACGAGAAAATCATTTGAAGAATTAGGCTTAACTTTGGATTCTAAAGTTTATGCAATGCTAAAAGCTGTATCAATAGGGAGGCGAAGTTTAGGAGCCAAGCAATAAATCGTATATATAATATAACCCTTTTTTTAAATCCTGATAATTCATTAAATTATTTACCAAAAAACATTATGTCGGCTAAATATTTTCTCTCAGCCTTTCCACTCACTTACCACTTCCTCGGCACTAATCCTTTTACGCTCTTTCGGCGGTTCAATTGCTGTGCCGATAAAAATAAAACCATAAATTTCTATTTCTTCCTCATGTCCCAGTATTTTTTTCACATCTTTATGATAAGCGGGCCACTCGGTTAGCCATTGGGCTGAATAACCCAACGCATGGGCCGCATTTAAAATATTTTGGCACAAAGCACCTCCAGAAAGAATTTGTTCCCATAAGGGTATTTTGTGAAGTTTTTCCTCATTCGGATAACATGTAATTGCTAATAATATTGGAGCAGATTGAGGTCGACTTCTCCAATAATCGATTTTTTCTTGAGTCGGATTTTCATCTTCCTTAGTGAATAATGAAGCATAAAGCTCGCCAAGTTTAACTTGCCCTTCTTTGCGAACTATTTGGATTCGCCACGGCCCACATCTAGAATGATCTGGCACTCGCAGACCTATTTCAAGAATAGAATTTAACTCCTCATGGTTTGGACCAGGCTCAGATAAATTAGCAGCGACAACTGAGCGACGTGAGCGTAAAAAATCAATTATTGGATTTCTAACATTATTTAACATACTTCACTTCCAATTATAAAAGAGACAGGATATTGCGTTTTCGCTTATCTTTTTTTCAGACAAACATCTCTAAAATACTTATTGTATACACTTTAAAAGTTTAAATTTACAACCCACAAAACTATACAATTAAATTAGTTGATTTATTGTTTGGATCGTTACATATAATTAGTTAAAAGATTTATTAATTGGATAAAAATTGGTGCTAATGAAATTGTTAGAAAAAATGCTCCGCAAAACATTGATAGCGTTTCTGTTAGCCGTCTGTGTGGTTCCGCAGGGCTTAGCATTATCTTTTGATGAAGCACGGCACCTATTAGCTCGAACCGGATTTGGTTCACCGTCACCAAGTGAAATAGACAAAATATTGCCGCTGAAGTACGAGACTGCCGTTGATGCAATACTAGATGGCGTATTAACAGAAGCCATTACCCCAGTTCCTAAGTTTTTAAATCTTCCCATAGACCATCCTAAATTAAAAGGTATGGGAGTTAAGGAGAGAAAAGCCCATAATTCTAGAGGTAAAAAAGATCGAAAAGCCATTCGATACTGGTGGATTAACGAAATGCTCACAACACCTTCGCCTTTCACCGAGCACATGGTTTTATTCTGGCATAACCATTTTGTTTCCGAGATAGCTAAAGTACAATATGCGAAATGGTCACACGACCAAAACGCCATTTTCCGTAAATATGCTATTGGCGACTTCAAGAAGATGCTCCTGGAAGTTTCAATGGGTCCTGCAATGATGAAGTACCTTGATACGAGTAAGAATAAAAAAAATAAACCTAATGAGAACTTCGCCCGTGAAATATTAGAATTGTTTACCTTAGGTGAGGGACACATTTATACGGAAGAGGATATCCGAGAATCTGCCCGCGCCTATACTGGCTGGCTGATAGATTGGTCAGTAGCAGAGTTTGGCTGGAAACTCTGGGCTCACGATCAAGGAGTTAAAACTTTTTTAGGGCAAGAAGGAAATTTTACCGGCCAAGACGCCATTGATATTATATTACAACAGCCCCGCGTTTCAGAGTATTTAGTGGAAAAACTATGGCGCGAATTTATATCCGAAGAACTCAATCAATTTGAAATAAAAAGATTAGCAAAAATCGTCCGAGATAATAGGTATAATCTCAAGCCCATGATAAAGGCTTTATTGATGTCAGATAGTTTCCGGGATCCTAAGAACCGTGGAATATTGATAAAGTCACCAGTTGAACTAACAATAGGCACTCTTCGCTTATTGGGATTAAAGCCCCCTGAAATAAAACAGGTCCATTTACACCAAAAACGGTCAGGCCAAGATATTTTTCAACCACCAGATGTTAAAGGCTGGCGAGCTGGCAAAGCTTGGATTTCATCAACAACTACGTTGAGCAGATCAAATTTTTTAAAGATAGCTGCTCAGGGATTCATGAAATATCGGAAAAATAATGACACGAGTACAATGAATATGAGAAGACCTGCCTTTGGTATTTCGAACCCTATGCCACTTCAGAAACGGGAAAAAACTCAGCCAGGATATTTGAAAAATCTAATTCTAGCTGTTGAACCGGTAATGAGAAAAAAATTTACCGGAAAAAAACGTAAGATAATCAGAAATTTGTTGCTAGATCCAGCTTATCAGGTGAAATAAAAAATGCTTAATCGACGAGACTTACTAAAATATTCATTGTTGTTTCCAGCGGCTGTAACGAGTGGGATTGAGCTAGTTTCTCTACCCGCATATGCAGCAAGAAACGTAAATTGGAACAAAACACTCGTTCTGTTGGAACTTAAAGGCGGAAATGACGGTTTGAATACCATCGTGCCATATACAGACGAGCATTATTATAAACTAAGGCCAACCCTTGGAGTTAAACGCGACCAAGTTTTAAAAATCTCCGATAAACTTGGTTTTAATCCTGCCTTTTCGAGCTTAAATTCACTTTGGGAAAAGAAAGAAATGGCAATTGTTCAAGGTGTTGGCTATCCAGAGCCAAATCTTTCACATTTTCGTGGAATTAATATTTGGAATTCAGCTTCCGATGCCTCTGATTTTATAGACGAAGGTTGGATTACGCGCTTATTTATAGAATCCAGACCAAGTAAGGATTTTGCAGCTGATGGTGTCAACTTGGGTCATAATCCAGCAGGTGCAATTATTGGAAATAAAGCTAAACTTATCACTCTAGGAAAGAAGCCAGATGCAACGCTAAAGCAAGCTAGCCGAATTCGCCCTGGTAAATCTAAAATGACTAACAAAGCACTTGGTCACATTTTAAAACAACGCCGCGACCTTAGGGGGGCCGCCGATAATATAATCGAAAAGCAAATAAAAAATATCAATTTAGATGGCAGTTTTCCAAAAACAAAATTGGGATTACAATTTCAGACGGCAGCTCGCCTGTTGATAGCTGGTGTTAAGATCCCAGTTATAAAATTGACCATAGGAGGCTTTGACACCCACGCAGAACAGGAGCCTCTCCATACGCAGTTACTTAATGAAGTGTCGACAAATATCACAAAGTTCGCAAAAATTATGAAGACGAACAATTTGTGGAACAACCTAATAATTATGAGTTATTCCGAATTCGGCCGCAGAGTAGCCGAGAACAATAGCGGCGGAACAGACCATGGTACAGCTGCACCCCAATTTTTATTTGGAGGAAAAATAAAAGGTGGTTTTTATGGCACTCATCCAGATCTAAGCAACCTTGATAAGAATAACTTAAAACATCAGATACACTTCCGTGAAATTTATGCTTCTATCGCTCGCGATTGGTGGGGACTAAAAGCTAATTTCATAAAAGAAAAACCGCTCAACCTATTTTCGTAGAAAAATTACTGATGGCCAGGGCAGTTAGGAATCTTTTTCCCTAGATAAAAACAACATACGTTTTAGAGTTATATCTTTGTTCCAAAAATGATGCTTAAATGCTGCCAAAATATGAATTATAACTAAAGGCACAAGTACCTTAACCAGCCCTGCATGGATATCTCCAAATTGTTGACGCAGTTCAAAATTAGATTCCAATACATCCGGGAAAATAAAAAAATCAAAAAAAGGCACTCCTCGAAAACCACTTTCGGATGCTAGGTAGCCAAAGACGGGCACCGCAACTACAACCAACATCAAGGACCAATGCCAAATCCGAGCTATTTTGTTCATTAATGTCGTTAAAGCGCTAACGGGTTCCGGAAAACCCTGACTAATACGCCAAAAAAGCCGCAGAAAGACTAAAGCCAACAAAATCATCCCCAAAGACTGATGGAGATTCATCAATTCCCCTTTCTCAGGTCCGCGCGGCAAGTCTTTCATAACCTGACCAACAAAAAACAAAGCGATGACAAGAAGGGCCGTGATCCAATGAAACAATATCGAGATTAGTCCGAATATTCGAGGGCTATCTTTAAGCAGCATAAAATCTCTCTTTTCTATTGGACAATAAGGACTTCAATAAATGAAACTATTTAATATATACTCGGCTATATAGTTGGGGCAAGAAATAAGACGGACACGATAATTGTAAAATCCAAACACTCAATGAAAGAATAGGCCTAGCTATTCAAGACGCAATCCCTTCCCTTGTTGGATACCTTGTTCCTCACAATGGTTGTGGCCTTCCGGATTTACGAAATTGAAATTCACAAAAGTAAGACATTTCAATTCTAACTCTGCTTCCTCAAGGTAGCGCATCACGGGACTTCCTTCCATTGGGCGTGATTTTGCGTACTCATAAACTTGCCTAGACGATAAAATAGCCCGAGGGTTTAAATTCGGGGCTTGGGTAATTTTAATACCATTTAAAGTTAACGGTCGAGTTAACTTTTTCCACTTATCATACGATAGTCCTTCAAGATGATATAACAGAGCGTCACGTATAGGAGCCATAATCAAAACTACTTGAGCATGAGCACGAATATTGGGATCATTTTGATAATTCGAAGTTCGCAACAATTGTTCGCCCCCTTCCAACGGACGTCCGCTTGGATGCAGTCTTCTTCCTTTTCCATCAATCACTATGCTATAACCATAGGCGAATAAGGAACCGTAAATATTGTGTTCACCATTTTCAGAAATAAGGGGGGTATTAGTTCGCCGACTAGTTAATCCATAAGACCACAACCGTTCTAAATCTTTAGCGACGACCTCATTTAAGCTAATGATAACAATCAACAAAGACAGCATTGCCACGCGACTTTTTAACATATCGTTCTCCTGAAATTCCTAATTTTTTCCAAAAAAATAGAGCTAGAAAACCAGAGCAATGTAATGATTAAAGTGGCGACCCCGGCAGGACTCGAACCTGCGACATTCGGTTTAGAAAACCGATGCTCTATCCAGCTGAGCTACGGGGCCTTTTATTTTAAAATTATGTTATTTTATCGAACCGGAAATTATCTGCATATGATTTAGGCCGTTGCTTGCGAGGCTTTGGCAAGACCAAATTATATTGGATATTATTATTTTCAGCATATGAAACTGCCTCATCTTTACTTTTAAACTTAAGCCTAATTTGACCTCGCATATCACCGGAGCTAGTCCAGCCCATTAAATGATCTATTTTTTTTGGCTCTTCTGGTTCGTATTCCAATATCCAAAATCGTGTGTTTGCTTGACCAGATTGCATTGCTGTTTTTGTTGGTTGAAAAATACGAGCTTCCATTCTCTATCCTATAAAGGGTTATCTATTTCTTTCAATTAAGCTTTGTAAACAGTGATATATTGATCAATATACTTTATAAAATAAAAATAACCCGAGGGTCCAAATTCTTACGTCTAATTTCCGGCTAAACATTAAAGTTTTGTGGTAATAGTGCTGGCTTCAGATCATTCTCAATAATACTATCTGCTTCGCCATCACACAATTTTTTTATTAAAATTGATATAGCTACCGTAAACTCATAAGTAGCACCTTCCAAACCAATATCTTTCATTGCGTACGTCATAGCAACCTGTGCACTATTAAAAATTAATTTCGGCGCAATAAGGAATTTGCCACGTAAATTTCCAGTCTCAACTGCATTTTGCGTATTTTTGGTATCTTCGAGGAGGCTTTTACAATAAGTTTCTTCTTCAGAAAAACCACCACGACACTGCAATGGACGAGATTCATGGATTGTACAAATATTATTTTTCAAAAAAAGACACGAAATTTTATGGAAAGACCCATTAGATCCATCATCAAACTTTTCTAGGATCTGATCTGCTTTATCTTTCGATTTTTTTCTCAATTCAACAAGGTCATCACGACTCAAAGTTTGACGCAAATATCTTAACACATCCAACAATTCAGGCCAGGTGACAGAAACACTCTGGTGACAACACCAAGAACACCCCTTGCGACAATCAAAACCAGGAATATCAGATTTTATATCCTCCCATACCTGATCAGCAGCAGAAAATATTTCCTCATTCATCTTCTGAAGAGGTTCTTCATTAGCCTCATCTGATAAAATATTTTTACACCGCTCTAGAAATGTTTTTAAGATTGATGGCTCTATCAAATAGTCAAGCCAGAGAAAATCTTCCCGCTCATTAACAGTTCTAGATTGTTTTATAATCGCTTGTTCTTTCAACCTCTTCTTCACTCTATTATTTAGACCTAGATCACAATTATAACTATCTAATCATCGAAATGTATAGATGAAGCTAATTAACAGAATCTTTCTGAAATCATTTTACCCCAATTAATAATATATCACTCTATCTGAGTATAAGTATTTGGCGTATACTCATCTTCGATAGAATCAAACCATAAACAAAAGATTAGAAAGCATGAGTATTGTTCATACTGAACGAATTGACGGTC
This sequence comes from uncultured Rhodospirillaceae bacterium, assembly GCA_964639965.1. Taxonomy (GTDB): domain Bacteria; phylum Pseudomonadota; class Alphaproteobacteria; order Rhodospirillales; family UBA2165; genus TMED23. The sequence goes on along the minus strand of CAZXGI010000027.1, from coordinate 3,785 downwards.
CGACAGCCTGGAAGGCCTCTGATTTCAAAAATAATGCGTCATGGCATAAATCAATTTCAGAGACAGCAATTGCTGAATTAAAATCAGCTGTCAATGACATTAAAGACCGCGGTTTATCTTTACCTAACTTCACAAAAGATGACTTTCCATTGCCAACTTTATCAACCGAACTAGCCAGCTATAGTAGTGAATTAGAGACAGGGTGTGGCTTCATCTTGCTAAAAGGTATTCCTGTAGACACATATCCTGAGCAATCCGAACTTGACACCCTTCTATATGGAATAGGTCTCCATATGGGGGAACCCGTTCGCCAAAACCCGGAAGGAGACCTTATTGGCAAAGTAATAAACATAGGCGATTTAACCGACAGAAAAACCCGGGTTTATGAAACGAATGCATATCTTCCCTACCACAGTGATCCCAGTGATCTTGTTGGGCTTTTGTGTGTTCGTCCAGCAAAAACTGGTGGAATCAGTAGCCTTATAAGTTCGACCTCACTTTACAATGAAATGTTGGAATGGCACCGAGAGTATTTATCTGTTCTCTACAGGCCAATGATCTTCCCACACGTCGGTGAAAAGCCATGCCTCTCCCCTATATACAGCTATCACCAGGGACAGCTTTCATGTCGGTATATGCGTCAGTATCTGGAACTTGGCCATGACACGATGGGTTTTCCCCTTTCATCAGTAGAGATTGAGGCTTTTGACCGACTTGATGACATCATGCAAAAAAAAGAAATGAGAATAGACATGATGATGCAGCCTGGAGACCTACAATTAGTCAACAACTACACAGTTTTACATTCGCGAACCAGCTTTGAAGACTATGAAGATTTGCAATTGCGTCGAAAAAAACTCCGCCTATGGTTAAAGAATCCTTTTGCCCGTCAACTGGGCTATGAATTCCCAGGGCGCGACGGTTTTCCCAACCCCGGCTAATTTTACCAACCTATAAAACTCTAATTATTATTGAAAATTAAATTTTGTTTAATTAAGACAAAATTGAATAATATCGGTTATCATTAATTCATATAGGAATTAATGTAATGATCATCTGCCTTATCGAATTTGAAACTATTCCAGGAATGGAAAATGAACAGCAACAATGGTTGGCGGATCTTATGCCCATTGTCGAGAAGATCCCCGGATTTATCAGCAAAGAAAGCTACGCTCATATTTCGGGTGATGGCCGAATTAGCACAGTTTCATATTGGGAAAATGAAGAAGCCCTTAAGGCTTGGACCCGGGATCCAACTCACAAAGAAGCCATGAAAGCCGGGAAAGAATATATATTTTCACGTTATGAGATAAGGATATGCTCCCAACTACGTCACTATGACTATAAAATTAAAATTTAAAATATTTCATAACTGGCATGCTATCTAAATCTTGTTTAAATCTAAAAAACTTAGGCCACAATAGTAACTAAACCAATCACCAAAAGCATTATGGCAGTGGCCTTACTAAACCACTTTGTAGGAATCATTTTAAACAAGTATTGTCCCAAAATTGACCCAATTATAAAACCTGGAACGAGTATACCGCTGTCAACCACTGAGACTTTCTCATACACCCCATGGAAAATAAAACCTGTAAGAAACACGACTGTATTCAAAAACCCAGTTAGGAGTATATTTGCACGTTGTTCGGCTGGTTTTATGCGTGCTGATAGATAATACATTACCGCTATGGGCCCACCCGGGATCCCAAACGCTCCTGTTGTTCCACCTGTAGCTATTCCAACCATTCCAGTTGTATAAAGGTTTCTTATACCTTTATAGGTCCAATTTCGAAGGAACAGAATAGCTATACAGACAATAACGCAGCCCATTGCAATTTTTACACTTTTTGAGTCTGCTGACAGCAAAAAATTCTGACCAACAACGATCGCTAAGGAACTAAACAGTGCCAACGGAATAACTTCCCTCCAATTCACATCCTTGATGGCACCGGGAACAATAAATAGCATGCCTATGAAAAAAGGAATGCATAATAGAGCAATTCCCGTCACTGGATCAAACAACATCGCCATGATTGGCACTACGAGGACCCCTCCCCCAAAACCCGAATAACCCTGTATAACTGCACAAAAAAACAGAAGAAAAACCGCGAGCCCTAGTTCCAGTGAAAAATGATTAGCCAATATATCAGCCACTTTTATAACCTCTAATTCTATTTTTTAAATTCTTGAAATCAACTACGCCAAAGATTTTTTGCCAAAATTCCAATCTCGTTTTCTATGACCTGGGCTACATCCAGGCACTGATACTCGTGAAAACGTCGTCCTATTAATTGCACCCCAGTCGGAAGGCCATCCACGATCCCTGTTGGTAAGGCTACTGATGGCAATCCCAGAAAGTTTGTTGCGATTAGCCATCTCTGAATTTCTTCCATTTTTTTATACTGACCTTTACCCCCAAGATCTTCGCCATGCCCAAGGGGTGGTTGCAATGAAACAGGGGCTATTATAACTGGTAATTTTTCCATTATGAGCGCCCACTCTTGCATCGCCTCAATACGTCGGGCCAATGCCATAGCATAATCCTCCAAGGAGGGTTCAGGAAAATTACTTAGTTTACTTTCTATAATCGAAACTATGTCTTCAGAGCCACTCTCTCTAATCATGTCTAATTGGAAGATACGTATATCATTAAACAAAATTGTACCCCATAAATCGACTAATTCATCCAACGACGGTAGTTCGACACGTTCCACCGAATAACCGTTTTTTGACAGAATATTTGCTGTTTTTTCTATGGAACTAGTAACGGAAGGAGCAACGTTAGCACCCAGCATACTAGGAACACCAATTTTAATTTTGTCGGTGCTTATTTCCTCAGGTTTAATAGTTGTGACAGACCAGGGGTCAAGCACAGAACCTTTTGCCATAACTTCAAAAGCCAACCTGGTGTCTGCAACACTTCTTGTAATAGGACCCTGAACAGCCATAATTTGAAACCCGATAGGCCTTTTAACCCCCATTGATGGATTATAATTTGGAACCGCGCCAAATCCTGGTTTAATAGTTACCAGACCACAGCAATAGCTAGGATACCGAAGTGAACCGCCAATATCATTTCCATGGGCCATTGAACCTATTCCCATTGCAACGGCCGCGGCAGCTCCCCCACTCGAACCACCAGGGGTACGATTTGCATCCCATGGATTATTCGTTCGACCCCTCATAGGATTATCTGTAAGCCAGCGCAATCCAAATTCAGGCATATTTGTTTGCCCTATTATAATTGCCCCAGCTTTTTTTAGAGAAGCAACTGCTGGGGCATCTTCGGGTGCAATATTGTTTGCATATTTTTCAACAGCTAAAGTTGTAGCTTTACCCTTTAAGTCTATGTTCTCTTTCAGAGTAATGGGCACTCCAAATAATGGACCTAAATCACTATTTTTTTGCCATTGATGATCAGCTTCACTTGCCTGTTCTAGAGCCTCTTCGGAAAGGTCAACAGAAACTGCATTTAACTTTGGGTTTATTTCATTAAGACGTTCAACCGCAGCTCTCACCACTTCTGAACATGTATAATTTCCCTCTCGTATAGATAAGGCTGTCTCACAGACACCCAGCTTCCAGATCTCATCTGACATTCCAAATCCTTTTTAGTAAAACAGCAACGGTTCACACTAGTTATAAATATATATATGGGCAGCTATGACCCGTTAGTTAATAACCTAATGGAAACCATCTTTATAAATTGAAGACTTAATTTTTCTTACTCAGGCACCTGGAAAGAGTTTTGCTATCTCCAAGTTATTTGTTTCATTTGGATC
>CAZXGI010000026.1:0-32477 GCA_964639965.1 uncultured Rhodospirillaceae bacterium | reverse complement strand
GAAGAAAATACTACCAATAACAGAATGGAAGCCCTCGCCGTTATTAAAGGTCTAAAAGCACTGAAGAAACCCTCAGTTATAATAGTTTACACTGATAGCACTTATGTCCAAAAAGGTATGACAGAGTGGCTCGAAAGCTGGAAAGCCAGAGACTATAAAATGAAAGGTGGCAAGTTGCGAACTAACCACGATTTATGGAGAGAACTAGATACTTTAAACCAAGAACATAATATTACATGGAAGTGGGTAAAGGGGCATGCAGGGCACCCAGAAAACGAACGCGCAGATGAACTAGCTCGCCAGGGCGTAGATCTATTTCGTTAAAATATTCTTCATTTTGGATCAGATTCTTTTTTAGGAAATTGTGCTAAACTTTTAACTACACCGCGGAATGTTCGGACCTCTTGTTCCGTCATATTAGCCCTTTGAAATACATTACGAATGTTTTGCACCATTACTGGTCGTTTTTCTTTCACCCGTAGAAAACCATGGTTATCCAATTCTCTTTCAAGATGTTCAAATAACATTAACATTTCCTCATTAGTCGCAGGACGAGTATCTTTCATACGGAGCTCAATGTTTGGAGTATCATCGGCTAGCTTATACCATTCATACGCTAACAACAAAACAGCTTGAGAAAGATTGAGTGAAGTAAAACCGGGATTTAAAGGTACTATTACAATTTTGTTAGCAAGTACAATATCCTCATTCTTCATCCCTTTGGCCTCTCGGCCAAATAAGATTCCGCAGCGTTCACTTCCGGCAGCTCTTATTTCCCTGGCCGCAATTTCTGGTGTTACTATTTCTTTCGTCATGTCTCGATCACGCGCCGTCGTTGCATAAATAAGATTTAAATCAGCGATAGCTTCACTGGTATCTTGAAATACCTTAGTTTTCTCGAGTACCACTTCAGCGCCAGAAGCAGAGCTCGTTGCCTGTGGACTTGGCCAACCATCCCTGGGTCGCACTAATCTAAGGTCAGTCAATCCACAATTCAGCATAGCCCTAGCGACCATACCAATATTCTCACCCAGTTGTGGATCTATGAGAATAATCGCAGGAAAGGCCCCTACAACCGCGGTAGCGCTAGACTTAGATTGCATCCGCCGCCAGTCAGTTCCCGCCATCGAATTTAAGACTTAAACATTTAGTGTACCGCCCGGTTTAGCGTCATCACGGTATAGCTTATAGACAATTGCATCACGCAATGCTGCATAAGATGCATCGATTATATTTGAAGAAACGCCAACAGTTGACCAACGTACACCTTTTGCGTCCACACTTTCAATCATCACACGCGTTACTGCTCCAGTTGCATCTGATGGTGTCAATATCCGAACCTTGTAGTCTACCAATGTAATATCTTCAACTTCTGGATAAATGGGCAACAATACTTCACGGAGGGCACTATCTAGAGCATTTACAGGTCCATTACCTTCACCAACCGTCATAAATTGTTGCCCCCCTATCTTTGCCTTAATAGTAGCTTCCGATAACGTTATCAATTCATCCCGTGCATTCCACCGGCGTTCGTCAATTACTCTAAAACTACTGAGGCTAAAATATTCAGGCACACTTTGAAGAGCGCGCCGAGCTAACAATTCGAAACTTGCTTCAGCACCGTCATATGCGTACCCAGCAAATTCCAACTCCTTTACCTCCTCAACAAGACGCGTAACCTTTGGATCTTTAGCATCTACTTCTAGGCCAATATTCCGAAACATTGCTAATATATTCGATTTTCCTGATTGATCTGAAACTACAACATGACGATAATTTCCCACAACCTCAGGCTCAATATGCTCATAACATTTTGGGTCCTTCTCAACAGCTGAAACATGAAGTCCACCTTTATGAGCAAATGCAGATTCTCCTACATAAGGTGCTCCACGAACTGGGGCGCGATTCAAACGTTCGTCCAGTGCATGAGAAATTTGTGCAAGCTTAGCAAGGTTTTTTCTGGATATACCAGTCTCAAAACCCATTTTTAATATTAACGATGGAATGATTGAAATAAGGTTAGCATTCCCGCAACGCTCACCTAATCCATTAAGTGTCCCTTGTATCTGTCGCACTCCTGCCTTAACTGCAGCTAAAGAATTAGCTACAGCATTTCCTGTATCATCATGGCAGTGGATACCTAAATGATCTCCTGGCACTACCTTTATCACCTCAGCAATGATCTTCTCAATTTCATGAGGCAGGGTTCCGCCATTTGTATCGCAGAGAACAATCCAGCGAGCGCCGGCCTGATAGGCCGACGCAATGCATTTTACAGCGTATTCTGGATTTGCTTTATAACCATCAAAAAAATGTTCTGCATCGAAAAGCACTTCGCCTGCTTTTTCACTAGCATGCGCAATTGACTCCGAAATCATTGCGATATTCTCATCCATATCAATCTCGAGGGCAATTTTCACATGAAAATCCCATGTTTTTCCAACAATGCATGCACAGGGAGTTTTTGTGTCCAAAATAGCACTTAAACCGGGATCATTATCCGTACTACGCCCAGGACGGCGTGTCATACCAAATGCCACAAAATTTGCTGTCTTTAAAACTGGAAGGTTAGCAAAAAAAGTATCATCCGTTGGATTGGCTCCTGGCCAACCTCCTTCAATATAATCTACACCCAAAGAATCAAGGTCTTGAGCAATAGCTGTTTTATCAGCAACATTGAAATCAACACCCTGTGTCTGTGCACCATCACGAAGTGTACTATCAAAAAGGTATACCCTATTATCTTTCATCTATTTTAAATCTCTTGTTTTTGGTTTAATCAAAATTCATAGTCAATATTATAAACCTCACAAAGGTCAAAAAAGCTCACCACTTCCCATAATTTCAAGTATTTTTGCTTGAGATCAAGCAAAAATCTATAGTGACGTATATTGTTTAGCATTCTATTAAACTCAATTGGAGTAATGGGTACTATGATTAAGTCAATAACCACCTTATCAATAACAGCAAAGGTTATTGGATTATACTATTAAATCTGTCTTATCATTTCGCAGGTCAACAAATTGTCTGATGACAGTAAACTGGCCCGTATCACGATCGATTGTACCCTCTGCACCAATGACACCAGTTGGGGAGTTTCCTATTATACCATTGACAAGTCCCAAAACACCAACCTTAGCAACATCATGGTATGCAGAAGTTTGAATTGTCGGGTGATTAACAAGTTGGATACTACAATCAACCCGGAAATTAACCAATTTTGTTATGGCCACGGGATCGCGTTCTAAAGCGTCATTTAGGACTTTAATAGCATTTAGAATTGGATCGGTCATTATCAGACATTATTTTTTTAAAGTTAATCTATCGCCAACTACTTCATATCCCCCAATACGAGATAGAAAGCTCATTCCCAACAAAGACGTTTTCATTTTGGTACCATTCACTGAAGCTCGAACATTATCAATTTCGATCGGCCCAATCTTAACCATACCAAGCTTAACTGGCGCACCTCTGCTGATTCCATTCGCCGTATGGTATAACTTATGAAACGATAATTTTTTAAGGTTAAAACCTAGCCGCTCTGCATCACTCAAATTTAATACGACATCACTCGCACCCGTATCAATGAGAAACCGAATTTTCATCCCGTCAACAACAGAATTAACCACGAAATGACCATCTCTTTGGGATCTAAACTCAATTTTATTTCCATGCGACCTTCCGGAATGTGGGATCAATTCAGCTTTTAACTTGTATCCAAAATTTACAAAATCATCTTTCAGACTATACCCAACAAATAGCGCAGTGCCGATAGCAACCCACAAAGCAAAATATTTTATAGCCTTGCCAAAATTCGATCTAAAATGCACTAACATCGATCCTACTAAAACGACCAACCAAACAGTATGATGCACCAAACTCATAGTGGCGGAGTTATTACCAAGCGGCTGCTCTGGTTGGAATGTATAAAATAACACAGCAGCTAAAAAAACGGCTACAACACCTAGTAAAAATATATTTATTATTTTTTTCGACGCTTTCATGAAATAAAATATCATCCAATCTTTTGAATTGCGAATTTCTTATTATTTTTCTCTATTATGAAAAAAAATAGAAGTCCTAGAAACTATGCGATGATTCAGCTCTTCACTCTTACATGTCGCAGATAAACCGGTAAAATCGGCAACGGCTTTAGAAACAACTATCTCTAAACACTATAATTACAATTGTTTAACCCCATAAGCATCTCACTGTACCAATGAATATTGGGCAATGTTAAAGCAAATTTTAACGCCTTGCCAATCAGTTTGTTTTACCTGAATCAATTGATGGGTTAATAAATGGTATGCCCAACTTCCAAAAAACTTTTTCGGTGCTCGGTGGTATAAGTCGCGCCTTATCGAACCGCAATTATCGTATCTATTGGACTGGACAAGCTGTGATAGTCCAGGGTTTCTGGATTTATAAAATTGTTGCTGGTTGGCTTATGTGGGAGATGACAAATTCTTCAGCGTGGTTAGGAGCATTAGCAGCGGGCTATATGCTCCCCGTTCTTTTTCTAGGGCCTTTTGGAGGCGCAGTTGCCGACCGATATGGCTATCGACAAGTTGCAATCACAATGGTGTCACTTGGAGCCCTTTCGGCCTTTCTTACAGCAACAGTAACCTGGATAGGATATATGACACCTCTCCTCCTCGTTGCCCTTTCGTTGCTTCAGGGCATCCTGTTTGCCTTTGAATTTCCAGCACGACAATCACTATTTCCTCTTTTAGTTGATCGAAAAAATTTGGCTGCGGCCGTTGCTGTAAATTCAACAACATACCACACGAGCGGCTTCACAGGCCCATTACTGGGCGGAATTCTTTTGACTTTAGGAGACACAATATCAGGAGTCAGCGCTGGATTTATGGCCAATGGAGTTTGTATGGGTTGGATGATGATTGTGCTTCTACAAATAGACTCTCCTCAAAAAAAAATTAAAAGAACCGCAGACCAAGAGATCCCTAGTCTCATTCTTGACCTAATTTCGGGTTTAAAATACACATACAGACATACCGATCTCCGCTTACTTATATTTATATCGCTTTCTGCTTCTTTATTCTTGCGACCCTATCTCGATTTCCTTCCTGGTTTCTCAGACAATGTTTTTAATGAAGGAAAAAAAGGGCTGACTATGCTAACTGCAGTTTCAGGTATTGGCTCAATGGCATTTGCAATATTTTTTGCTATCAGAGGGCGTGCAAGCGGTTTGGTTTTATTTTTATTTTCTTGCCAAATTGGTGCTTCAATAACCTTGACATGGTTTTCACTTACAGATCAATTTATTATCGCATTACTAGCATTATCTCTTGTTGGCGGATTGTTAGTTTCATCTTCCATAGCATCACAATCTCTTATACAACACACCGTCGCTGATAAATTTCGTGCTCGCGTTATAAGTCTCAATGTATCACTAGGTATAGGAGCCCCGGCTCTTTCTGCAATCATTATAGGATGGACTGCCGAATATGCCGGACTACAATTCTCTCTTGCAGGTGCTGGTGTTATAGGGTTATTAGTTTCAACCCCTTTGACTTTTAAATTATTCAAACGCAGAAAAGAGATCGAAAAAGAAAAGATCTAACCCCGCTTCCAGGTTGTTCTATTCTCGCTGTCCTCAAGCAGGATACCCTTATCAGCTAATTCGTCCCGGATCAGGTCCGAAAGAGCGAAGTCTTTATTTTTTCGAGCGATTTGACGCTTCTCAATCAAACTTTCAATTTCAGTATCACTCATACCCTCATCGCAAGATGCAGGAACCCACTTAAACCATGCTTCTGGGTCAAGTTGGAGTACACCCATTATTTTACCCGCCGCTAGTAAATTACTTTTTGCACTTGCCAAACTATTATCGGAAGACGCCTTATTAAGTGCTCCTAATAACTCATGCAGAACAACGATTGCTTGAGGAGTATTTAGGTCGTCAGAAAGAGCCCCAATAAAATTCTCAGGAGCTGAATTTATGGTCGACTTAATATGGGATGTTGCACGAAGAGCACTATAAAAACTATCCAGATTGGTCTTTGCCTGTGCTAGTCCTTCTTCTGTCCAATTCAACGGTTGCCTATATTGTGTCATCAACATACAAAATCGAATGGTTTCACCGTGATGAACCTCCCTTAATTTTTTAACAGTGATAAAATTGCCAAAGCTTTTTGACATTTTTTCACCTTCGACCATTAAATAACCATTATGCATCCAAGTTTGTGCAAATGTATCGCGCCCCTGCGCACAGCAACTTTGGGCAATTTCATTTTCATGATGAGGAAAAATTAGATCCTGCCCACCTCCATGAATATCAAATGATTCGCCGAGATATTCTGCAGACATTGCAGAGCATTCTATGTGCCATCCGGGACGTCCCCGACCCCACGGGCTTTCCCAGCCAGGCTGATTAGCTTCACTAGGCTTCCAAAGTACAAAATCAGCAGCATCTTTTTTATAAGATGCTATTTCAATTCGAGCTCCCGCAATCAACTCGTCTCGGTCCAGCCTTGCTAAACGCCCATAATCGTTCATTGAGGTTACGTTAAAACAAACGTGACCATCATTTTGGTATGCATGGCCGGTATCTATTAGCTTTTGTATCAGCACTATCATTTGAGGAATATGATCAGTGGCTCGAGGTTCAATCGTAGGCGTTAAATTACCTAAAGCGACCATATCCGAATGAAATGCTTCCGTTGTTCTTGAGGTAATTGAAGAAATGTCTTCACCGCTTTCCTGATGGGCAGCAATGATCTTATCATCTACGTCCGTAATATTTCTAACATAAGTTACTTTTTCATCGCCATACAGTGTTTTCAGTAAACGAAACAATACATCAAAGACAATTACTGGACGAGCATTGCCAATGTGAGCATAATCATAAACCGTCGGCCCACACACATACATCCCAACAGAATTCTCATCAAGCGGCTTAAACTTTTGTTTATCACGGGACAGTGTATTATATAAACGGAGAACCATAATTTTCCTTATAGGCTACCCAAGTTTCGTAACAATGTTTGTCTATATCAGCAAAAAACCAGCTTCAATAGACCTATGATGAAAAACAATATTCATTCATAACTCTAAAATAACGAAATTAATAAGTGACAAACAACTTTTATTAATTTTCCCACATCAGATTGGTAAATCCATTGGTAATTGGATAACGACGATCACGTCCAAAAGCGCGAGACGAAATCTTTACCCCGGGTGGAGCCTGACGCCTTTTGTACTCAGCACGATCAAGCATGTGCCATACCTGTTTTACCGTATCCGGATCATGGCCTTTTTCTACGATATCAACCACAGCACTTTCGCCCTCAATTAAACTAATCAAAATATCATCTAGGATATCATAAGGAGGTAAATTATCCTCATCAAATTGATCGGGCTTAAGTTCTGCAGATGGCTTTTTATTTATGACCCGATCAGGGATTGCTACACCCTTTGGTCCTAAAAACCCTTGAATAAAATTCCTATTTCGCCACTTTGATACAGAAAATACCGTTGTCTTATAAACGTCCTTTAAAACGGAAAAACCTCCACACATATCACCATAGAGTGTTGCATATCCAACCGACATCTCTGACTTATTACCAGTAGTTAGAGGCATAAATCCAAGTTTATTTGAAATCGCCATAATAATAAGACCTCTCGCACGAGCCTGAATATTTTCTTCGGTAGTATCAGTTTCAGTGCTGCCAAATAAGGGCTCAAGCATACCCCCAAAAGCTCTCATAGCCTCAATGATCGGAATGGTATCATATGCAATTCCTAACAATTTTGCTTGCTCTGCAGCATCATCTATACTTTCTTTGGAGGTATATGGTGATGGCATCATCACACAGTGAACATTCTCGGCACCGATAGCGTCAACCGCGATAGCTGCCGAAAGACCAGAATCAATTCCTCCAGACAGACCTAAAATAACACCGGGGAATCGATTCTTTTTTACATAATCTTTGAGGCCCAAAACCATTGCTTGATAAATTGCCATAAACGTTTGCTCTTTATTATTGCTGGTCGGCTCTATATCACCTTTCCGACAAGACCACCCCTGATCGGATTTGATCCATTCGCTGATAAACAGCCCTTCCCTAAAATCCGGCATCTGGAGTTGAAGTTGGCGGTCAGCATTTAATACAAACGAACCGCCATCAAATACTAGCTCATCCTGACCACCAACCAAGTTTATATACGCAAGCGGTAAACCAGATTCGCCCACACGGGCGACTGCTAAGTTTAGTCTTTGATCTGACTTATCCAGTTCAAAAGGCGAACCATTGATTACAATTAGAATTTCTGCTCCCGATTCATCAAGACATTCCGTAACATCTGGTTCCCACATATCTTCACAGATCATCACACCAAGACGGACGCCATTGAATGATATTGGCCCTGGCATAGGGCCTCTTTCGAAAACCCTATCTTCATCAAAAACTGCATATGTGGGTAGTGAACTCTTATAACGAATAGTATTAATTTCACCGTTATCCAACAGCATTACCGCATTAAAAAGTTTTCCATCTTGCCGCCAAGGCGCCCCAATTATCAACGCCGGTCCATCATCGGCAGTTTTAGAAGCTAAGATAGAAATTTTTTCCTCAATACGATCCATAAAAGCTGGTTTAAGAACCAAATCTTCTGGCGGGTAACCGCTCACTGCCAATTCACCAGTTACAAGAATATCTGCACCACCGGCATGGGCCTCTTCCCGCGCTTTTTTTATCAACTCGGTGTTACCATCAACATCGCCAACGGTAGGATTTATCTGCGCAAGCGCAATTGATAGTTCATTAGTCATTGCGATAATTAACTCAAATTTTTTGACCCAAGTAATCTAACTTTCTAAGATTGAGATATCCGTCCTTTAAATAAACGTAATAACCTGCGTCACTTTAACCATCACCATTTGTCATTTTCTCTATTTAGAAATTCCAAAATTCCTAACTACCAGCGATAACCTGCTTCATTACGCTTGTATTATTATTGATGCGGTCGTCTTTAAGGCGATCGGCAAATACAAAAGCAAGCTCTAGAGCTTGTCTGGCATTCAACCTAGGATCACAATGAGTATGATAACGGCTTGAAAGATCAGCTTCTGTTATTGCCTGAGCACCACCAACACATTCCGTGACGTCTTGCCCCGTAAGTTCAAAATGAACACCACCCGGGTAGGTTCCCTCCGCATTGTGAACATTAAAGAATCCCTCAACTTCTCGGATAATTTCATTAAAATGGCGGGTTTTATAGCCACTGCTTGCTTTTACCGTATTGCCATGCATCGGATCACAAGACCAGACAACACTTCGACCCTCATTTTCGACTTTCCGAACTAATGCTGGAAGAGCCCCTTCAACTTTATCTGCGCCCATCCGAGAAATTAAGGTCAAACGACCGGGCTCATTTTCTGGGTTTAGGCAATCAATTAACCTAATAAGATAATCCGGATCCGTTGTAGGGCCAACTTTTGCACCTATCGGATTAGCAACACCTCTTAAAAACTCTAGATGAGCATTCTCTAATTGTCGGGTCCGCTCACCTACCCAAAGCATATGCGCTGATGTATCATACCAGTCACCCGTCAAAGAATCTATGCGGGTCATTGCCTCCTCATACCTCAGTAATAAAGCTTCATGGGAGGTGTAAAAATCGGTTTCTTGCAACTGCGGTGCTGTCTCGGATGTAAGACCACAAGCCGCCATAAAATTCAGGGCCTCATCCAACCGTTCGGCCATATCTTTATATCTTTCACCAATTGCATCATCAGCAACAAACCCCATATTCCATTGATGAACACGGTGAAGGTCAGCAAAACCTCCTTGAGCAAATGCTCTAATAAGATTTAAAGTAGATGCTGATTGATTATAGGCGCGGATCATTCTTTCGGGGTCTGGGATACGTTTTTTCTCTTCGAACTCAATCCCATTAATAATATCACCCCGGTAGCTAGGCAATTCTGCACCTTCAATTTCTTCGGTGTCTCCTGAACGCGGCTTGGCGAATTGACCCGCAAGTCGACCCACCTTGATCACGGGACAAGCAGCACCAAAGATTAATACAACAGACATTTGCAACAAAACTTTAAACGTATCTCGAATATTATCAGGATGAAATTCTCGAAAACTTTCAGCGCAATCCCCTCCCTGTAAAAGAAAAGCCTCACCGGCCGCAACTTTTGCAAGGTTACGTTTTAAAGCGCGAGCTTCCCCGGCAAAAACAAGCGGCGGAAACCCTGAGAGTGTTCTCTCGACTTCCTCCAGTTTTGTCTGATCTGGATACTCTGGGACTTGTAATATTGGCTTATTGCGCCAATTTCCTGGCGACCATTTTTTTACCATGGTTTTTACTCATCATATCCTAACGTAAATAATTCCGTAATAATGGCGCTTTCTATACCCCGATATTCATGTAAACTCCAGTTAAAAAGGAAAAATTAGTCTCATGAAGGCAGTTGAAATTAAAAAGTTTGGGGGTACAGATGTCTTGGACCTAGTTGAAATCCCTGAACCAATATTAAATGCTAACCACGTTCTGGTTAAAGTGCACGCGTGCAGCGTCAACCCAGCCGATAGCAAAATGCGCCAAGGACTTTACCCAACAGATAAGAAATTCGCTTTTCCTTATATTCTGGGTCGTGATTTTTCTGGAGTAGTTGAGGCTTGCGGCGAAAACGTAAAAACTTTTAAAGCCGGCGACCCTGTTTTTGGAGTTCTGCCGGTTGGCCAGGAGGGGACCTACGTTGAAAAATTGACAATTGATGCCGATCTAGTTGTCCTCAAACCAAATAAACTGGGACATAATCAAGCAGCAGCAATCGCACTCACTGGATTGACAGCTTTAGTCGCGATTGAAGATAACCTCAAATTAGAAGCGGGCGAAAAAATTCTAATCCATGGTGGTGCGGGGGGAGTTGGTAGTTATGCAGTACAACTGGCCCATCACATTGGTGCCGAAGTCATCACAACAGCGAGCCGCAAAAACCATGACTATCTTTTTAATCTGGGAGCTGATCAGGTTATCGATTATAATACCGTGGACTTTAGCAATACAATCTCAAATATTGATGCAGCTTTTGATTTGATCGGTGGAGAAGTCCACCAACTAACCTTTAAGGTTTTAAAAACAGGAGGCAGAATAGCATATGTTGCACCATTACTGAAAAATGCTAAGCCACCAAGGAATGATATTAAAGTCATTCGCCCAAATGTAAATCGAGACCGAAAACACCTTCTTCGTATCATTGAACTATTTCGAATTGGTGCAGTCTTAGCGCCTGATATTCAAGTATTCCCATTAAACGCTATTAGCGAAGCTCATGATCTGATTGAAACTAAGCACGTCCGTGGAAAAATCGTACTAAATATGGTGTAGAACCCTAATTTCTTTAAATAATCAGAAAATATCAATTATCACGTATTTTGTGATAAACCTTCGGTCACTCGCCACGCTTAGATCTCATAGTAACAAATTCCTCGGCAGACGAAGGATGAATGCCTATTGTGGCATCGAACTGCGATTTAGTTGCACCACACTTCATGGCTATGGCAATACCTTGTATAATTTCAGGTGCATCAGCCCCCATCATGTGGCAGCCGACAACAACATCAGATTTAGAGTCAACAATTAGCTTCATGACCGAACGCTCATCCCGACCAGATATAGTGTGTAGCAGTGGCTTAAAGTTTGAATCATAAATATCAACCTTAGCAAATTTTTTACGCGCTTCATCTTCGGTTAGCCCAACGGTTGCTATAGGCGGCGTTGAAAATACGGCCGATGGAACATTATTATAGTCCATCGTTTGCGTATTGTGATTAAAAAGCATATCCGCTAGAGCGTGGCCTTCCTGAATTGCTACAGGCGTTAACTGGATACGATCAGTAACATCACCAACAGCATAAATATTTGGTTGGGAAGTTCGGTTATATTCGTCAACCTGTATGGAGCCATTATCCCTTAATTCAACTCCTGCGAGCTCAAGACCCAAGCCTTTAGTATTCGCTTTCCGTCCGGTTGCATACATAACACATTCCGTTCCAATTCTTTCTCCATCATTAAGCTGTAAGAAAAAAATATCACCATGTTTCTCTATACTTGAAACTTCTGCCTCAGATCTTATCTTTATACCACGTTTCTCCATTTCTTGCGCAAGCGAGATGCGCATATCAGCATCAAAACCGCGCAGTATATTTTCCGCCCTGATTATTTCAGTCACTTCAACACCAAGTCCTGCAAATATGCCTGCAAACTCAACGGCTATATAGCCCCCCCCTACAATTACCATCGATTTCGGCAACACCTCGAGTTCAAGAGCTTCGTTTGATGAAATTGCAAACTCAATACCTGGGATGTTTGGCATCGACGGCCATCCTCCAACGGCGATCAGTATATTTTCAGTTGTTATCTCAACACCGCCAACCTCAACCGTATGTTTATCAATTATCACACCTCGCCCTTCTTTTAGATCAACATTATTATTCTTTAAAATATTTAGATAAATACCATTCAGGCGATCAAGTTCATTATCTTTATTCTTAATCAACTTTCTCCAATCATGTTTAGCGCCGTCAATTGTCCATCCATAATTTACTGCATCTTTCATATGGTCAGCATAATGAGATCCATAAATTAACAACTTCTTGGGGATACATCCTCGAAGAACACATGTGCCACCTACACGATATTCTTCACAAACAGCAACACGAGCACCATAACCACCCGCTAATCTGGAAGCACGCACACCACCCGATCCAGCACCAATCGTGATTAAGTCATAATCATATTCTGCCATTATTTTCTTACCTATACTTAAGTTAATTCGTTATCTTTATTAAATTTTACTTGCCACAAACCTTCGTATAAATATAACACAAATGTAAGACCACTGTTGATTAGTACTATTGATTTATCTTTATTTTTTATAAAACAAGATCAGGAATTAGGAGCTAATTATTTGATAAATAGAACCCATTCATTCTCTGGAATTTTCACGCTGCTATTTATGTTTAATCTTTTTGTTGTTTCTCCTCAAGCCTTAGGCGATACAATTCCCCAACCAATTAAGGGGGATGACGGCATTTACCGCCATTCATGGATAACAGAAACGTTCCTTGATTTGAGAGAAGACTTTCAATCAGCAAAAGAAAATGATAAGCGACTGGTTATCTTTGTTGAACAAAAAGGTTGCATTTATTGTCAGAAGATCCAAACAGAAATAATGGTAATTCCGCGAATAAATGCCTACATCCGCAAACATTTTGAAATAGTTCAAATTGATATGTGGGGCGCTAAAGAAATCACAGACTTCGATGGGGAAGTAACAACGGAAAAAAAGTTAGTAAGGAAATGGGGGCTAATGTTCACACCAACGATTATTTTCTTCCCTGAGAATATTGATTCAATGAAAGGAAAAAATGGGAAAGAAATGGCTTTAGCCATGATGCCGGGAGCCTTTGGTGAATACACATTTCTAGCAATGTTCGAATGGATACAACAAAAGATCTATAAAAACGGTGAACATTTCCAAAAATATGTGATCCAACAGTTTAAAAATAATAGGTTTGTGGTTCCAAAATAATATATTTAATCACAATTTGTTATTATTTGATAAAAAAATAGGCCTCCCAAAGAGAGGCCTATTTTATTTTTATAAAATTATATAATTTTGATTAAATTTTTTACATCTCTCCGGGAACAACTGTAAGTCCGAGAGACTGCCATCCTTGCATTCCATTTCTAAAATACAAAAGCTTAGATGCCGGATAACCCTCACGAAGCATTGCTCGTATCGCAGTTGGAGATTGTCCACACCATAACCCGTTACAAAACAAAAGCACTTTCTTTGCATTCGAACAGTTCCATTTTGAACCACTTTTCTTACAACCAAGTTCATCTAGGCGGCTCGCAATCTGGGTATAAGGCATATGCTTGGATCCAGGGATGGTGCCCTTAACGTACCATTCTACTGTCCTAGCATCGATTATTAATCCACCTTTTGCCATGTACTTAACAACCTCAAGCTCACCAACAGTCTCTACGCCTGGAGCAACTTTCTGAGCTTGCACACAAAATGGAGGGCATTTTCGTGACGTTTTAGCAAAACCAGGAGCAATTACATTCTTGTTATCCTGATTACGCATTACTTTTACCGGTCCTTTTTTAGTCTGCACGGTTATAGACATTAAATCTTTTGTGATGCGAACGTTACCCGCATTAGCGGCCAACGGCATCAACCCTAGCATAAGGGTTAAAATAAGAAATTTTTTCATACTATAGTTCTCCCAATTTTAAAAAGTTTTTCAAATTAAATTAACAATCATCTTCCTCTTCTTCTTCTTCTTCTTCTGGCGTCGATTTCTTTTTATCTTTTGCTTCGGCAACCTCTAATAACAGAGGTGTCTCGGCAACGCTTGCAGAGGTATATGTATTGGACATAAACAGTATTGGTAACAAAAAACAAACTAGTCCTACGAAAAAATTTTTAACAAACATTTTGAAAACCCTTTTATCGCCCTGCCCACTGCCACGCTAAGATATAAACAATTCACGCAAAGTTAATGTAGTTTGATATTTCAAGATTTTCAATAAATATTTGACTGTTTTCAGATGCTGACGTTTTCAAATATAGCTTCCCCATACATTGCCTGGCTGATCGGGAACAAAATTTTTTACTGATTAGTTTTAATTGCCCCACAGAAAGATTATATAGAAAATTCTCTTCTTTTTCTTAGGTCCAGCAGAGATTATTATTCAGCTGCCACATGCTCCTCAAGTTCATTACGGATCATTCTTTCTATAGCACGCCTAGCGGGTACACGTGCACTATCATGCTTTATATCAACAAATGTCTGATGCATGGTTTTAGCCATACATGATTGTTGAGATTCAAGAAACTCAATATCTTCATTGAATGTAAAAGCGATTTCTTTATGTAACAACTTGGTTGCTTCTTCATCTTTTGGCTGATAACCGTTAAGTGGTGTCCAGAAATAATAGCAGGAACTCTCAGTTTTTGGGGTGACACCATGATAAAGACGTATATTAAAACCACCCGACTGATTTCTATTATCTTTAGCTCCGCGCCCCTCTTCCAGAGCGCCAGTCCACTGAGCGACAGTTGATGGTACAATATATTCAAACTCTTGCCAACGATCAACACAAACCCCATCTTTAAAACCTGCACCCTTAACATAGGTCGGCGGTGGCACAATATTTTCCATCCATCGTATATAATGGACACCCGTATCCAGTGCCGTTACATCCATTGTAGCATTAACCTGACCTCTTTGATCTCCTCCACCAATTGTGTTGCGGTGTATATAGGGGATATGTGTTAAGTCCATAAGATTATCAATCAACAACATATAATTACAATTCACTTCGTACATATCATGTATATGCGGCCAATTCTCATGGTCATCATTCCACGGAAAATCAACCAGCAACTTATCTTCAGTAGCCAGGGCAGGATCTCCCATCCAGATCCAGACAATCTCCTGGTGTTCAAGAAGCGGATAGCTGCGTACTCTAGCATATGGGGGAATCTTATCCTGACCTGGAATTTTTACACAATCGCCTACTCCGTTAAATATCATCCCGTGATAACCACATTGTAGACCTTCATCAACAACATCACCTAATCGCAAGGGCGTCGCACGATGACAACAGCGATCTTCCAGGGCACAAGCGTCACCTTCAGCGTTCCTAAATAAAACGACTTTCTCATTCAAAAAAGTTCTTGCCAGTGGTTTTTCACCACCTATTTCGTGAGCCCAGCTTGCGTGATACCAGGCATTTAATGGCCACTGCCTTTTTGTATCTAAAAACATCATACACCCCCTGTTTTCCTAGCTATTTTTTATAGAAAAATACACTAACCTATTTGATAAGCAGAAATATACTGAAATATTATAATATTATTAAATTATACAACAGCATCCTCTAAAATCATGTCGGATGCTTTCTCACCAATCATTATAACTGGTGCATTCGTGTTACCGGAAACAAGTGTTGGCATAATTGAGGCATCAACAACCCTCAAAGACTGTACACCATTAACCCGGAGTCGGGGATCAACAACCGCCTCATCATCCGGGCCCATTCTGCAAGTGCCGACGGGGTGGTAGCTTGTTCGGCCACTTTTCTCAAGAAAGTCAAGAATATCTTCTTCTTCGTTTGAACCTGAGCCAGGGCGAATTTCCCTCACAATATAACGACTTATAGCCTCTTGTTTCATGATTTCCCTTACTTTTTTAACACCGAGAATCAGTGTTTCCCTATCCTTCGCTGCTGATAAAAAATTGTACATAATTTTTGGTGCCGATTTCGGATCTGGCGAAGAAATATCTACAGTCCCTCTGCTTTCAGGTCGTAAAAGAGCTACTACAGAGGCACAACCCGGAAATGGGTCAACAGGGCCACCGATCAACTCAGAAGTAAATAGCATTAGAAGATTCTGTATATCTGGCGACACCGTATCTGGATGCACCTTCAAATATCCACCGGCATATGCGACACCCATACTAAGGAACCCCCGCTGCTGAAATAAGTAACGCAAAAAGTGGCTAACTTTAGAATCCCACCGATTTAGAACATCATTAAGTGTAAAATTCTCATTCAATTCAAACATTAATGGGGCATTAAAATGGTCTTGGAGATTTTTCCCAACACCCTCTCTTTCAGCTACAATGTTAATTCCTAAGTCTGACAAAAGGTTTGGCGGCCCAACACCCGATAACTGTAATAATTGAGGGGAATTATAAGCTCCCGCTGAAATTATAACCTCACGCCTTGCAAACACTCTTTTAATTTGACTGCTTCTTTCGTACTCCACTCCCGCAGCTCGTTTGCCATCAAAAACTATAAGATTAGTGTGAGCCTTTGATACTATCGTGAGATTCTTTCTTTTGCGCGCCGGATATAGAAAACCCACAGAAGCACTGCAACGCCGACCGTTCCTAGACGTCCATTGCTGATATCCAAAACCCTCCTGCTCTGCGCCGTTAAAGTCATTATTTAGTTTATAACCGGAATCTATTGCTGATTGAATATATGCATCGGCCAATGGATGTTTTTCTCTAGGGTCTGAAACCGTTAATGGACCACCAACACCATGATATTCCCCAGCACCCTTCTCTTGATCTTCAGATTTTTTAAAATAATGTAGCACTTGCTCATATCCCCAACCTGTATTCCCTAGCTGACGCCAGTGCTCATAGTCTTCCTTCTGACCTCGCATATATATGAGACCATTAATTGAACTAGATCCTCCTATAATCTTACCTCTAGGTTGCTTTATCCTCCTTTTGACCCAGTCAATTCCAGGCTCCGACGAGTACATCCAATTAACATTCGGATTGGAAAAGTTTCTGCCATAGCCAATCGGAATATGAATCCAGGGGCTTCTATCTTTACCTCCCGCCTCTATAAGGAGAACCTGATATTTCCCTGACGCCGTGAGTCGATTTGCCAACACGCAGCCTGCACTTCCCGCTCCAACTATAATATAGTCAAAAATATCCTGTTTCATTAAAGACCCCAATTTAAATTTGAAGTTCTTTAATATCAATGAAAGTCATTGTTTATCAATGCAGCGCCAAAATAAATTTTACATGATACACATTAATCACTAGGCTGGGAGAGATGAAAATTCCAGAACTTAATGCCAATGAAATTGTATCTAAAATCGCCAAAAGAGAATTATCTTCTTTGGAAATCGCCAAAAGTCTAATTGAGCAGAGCAAAATATGGCGTAATATTAATGCTTTAATTAATTTTAACGAAGATCAATTCTTAAGTGCTGCGCTTAAAGCAGATAAAAAACTGGCCTCGGGTGTGAAAATTGGACCACTCCATGGATTACCTCTTATTATAAAAGACAATATTGATGTTGAGGGGTTTGTTACATCCGCAGCGACAAAAGCACTGAATAAACATTTTCCAAAAAATCAGGGACCGGTTGTTAATGCATTATCAAAGGCAGGCGCTATAATTATGTCTAAAGCCAACATGCACGAATTGGCTTTTACACCCGGTATTACTCGAAATTCTGAAGATGAAGAAATATTGTGGGGTGCTTTCGGAGCTACCAGAAACCCATATGATCTTGACTACTCACCCTCCGGATCATCAAGTGGAACCGCAGCTGCCATTGCAGCAAAACTAGCACCGGCTGGTCTCGGAACTGACACCGGTGGAAGTGTCAGAAACCCGTCAGCATGGTGCGGTATTAATGGGCTCCGACCTAGTATTAATCGCTACTCTCAGGAGGGGGTTGTCCCACTTTCTTGGACAAGAGACACTATTGGACCCATGGCCAGAACGGTCGCAGACCTGGCTCTTTTGGATGCCGCAATTACTGGAGATTATGAAACTCCCAATATCGAAATATCAAAATTACGGGTTGGTATAGATTGGAAATTTTTCTGTGACGGCTGTGATCCCGATATTTACAATATGTTTGAATTCGAAGTGATGAGACTCTCAAAAGAAGGGGCTGAGATTATAGAAGTAGACGTGGGGCAACTTGAGGGCCTTATTAATCAAATTGGTCATTCGATAGTTAGATACGAAGTAATAAGGGCACTCCCTGTTTATTTAAAAAAATCTGGTTTGACCATAGATTATAAAGATTGTGTCAACGAAATAACCGCTAGTGGATTAGGCCGAGTACTAAAAGAAATTACAACAACTGCAATCGTATCAGACAAATCATACAATCACGCCATGAATAATTTAAGGACCGAACTAAAAAAAATTTATACAGATGTTTTTTCATTGAACAAAATAGACATCCTGGCTTTCCCATCCACCTTAGTTGCTGCCAGCAAGCTAAACGAGGAAGGATTATGGAGGTTAGGTGAACGCGAAGTTCCGTATTTAATGGCGTCCAGCCATAACGTGCAGCCTGCGACTTTATGCGGAAATCCTGGACTAACAATACCTATTGATCTCACACCTAAGGGCCTTCCCGCCGCTATAGGGTTTGATGCCCCAATAAACCAAGATAGAAAATTGCTAGCAATCGGCATGGCATATGAAAATTTAAAACCACAAATACCTAGAGCAGAACCAATAATATAATTATCTGAATGACTTGGGTGTATAATTAAAATGAGTAATTTTTTAGTGGATTTGATACAACTTTATGAGAGAAATGGGTATGAGGTCCAATCTTCATTATCTCCCCTACATTTTCCCGGGCTTGATCATGCCTACCTCCCTTTCTCATATATTTATCTTAATGGCACAGAAATGTGCAAAGGAGGGGGATTAGCGATTTCAGAGCTCACGTTTGTCGATTGTATTACCTCAATTGCTGAACCAAAAAACATATTTGTGATTGGTAATTCTTTTGGCTGGACAACTTTAGCGCTAGGCCTTATGTGCCCAAAATCTCGTGTAGTAGCAATCGATATTTGTTGGAGACCAGATGAAGCTTATGGTATCGAAGTGACGAACAAATTGGGTCGACAAATCGAAGCTGATATTCGTGCTATTAAAGCAAAAAGTCCAGATAATGTAAGCGAGGTTGTTAAGAATAACTTTGAAGGTGGGATTGATCTTGTCTTAATTGATGGTGGCCACACTCCAGAGCAACAAACAAACGATTTTGCTGCATGCAAACAGGTCGCAAATGATAAATGCATATATCTATTCCATGATGTTATAAATTTCCAAATGGTTCATAGTTTTGCTAAGATTGCTGAGCAAAACGAACAATTAATTAGCTCAATATTATTCCGAACTCCTTCTGGAATGGCTATCAGCTACCCAAAAGAGTATTCAGAGAAACTTTCAAGAATAGTGCATTCTTTCACTGAAAGTGACGAACGAATTAAAGCACTTTATGAGAAAGGACGAAAAAAAAATAGAAACAATTAATGTTTTAGTACTTAAAACACAGATAATTCTACGGGGTCGTTTTCTGATTATATGAAATAGGAAACAACTTCCACATCAAAAGCGTCCAACCCAAAGCTAAAGAATATAGTATCAAAAAAAATCGGGTTGATAAATCCCAATAAATCATTTGTCCAATCCAATATCCGACAAATGATTCTGGTTGTTGCATTGCACGTAAATTGTTTTCAATAAATGTAAGTGGACAGGTAATTCCAAATAACGTTTCCAATGTCACTAAAGCCATCAATATAAGATGGCAAACCCTTAATCTAATATTTCTTATCCAAATCCAACCGCGCCAATATCCGATTGGCACAAGAAAGAATCCAGAAAAAATAAAAATAACAATGCAAAAATGAACAAATAAAACTATGTCTGCAATCAATCATATCTCCTTACGACAGCTAAATTTTATGATTTGCCCATATCTTCCGTTTTTAAATTTTGATCCAGTTTGGAATCACTTCAATTTTTTCAAAAAATTTCAATAAATTTTCCGTCGAAAGTTCCAAAGTTCGATCATTTACAAGTGGATGAGCATAAATCTTCAAACAAGCAGATAGTTCAATATCCAAAAATAATTCTACACCTTTATTTACACCTGTAATCATAGAAAAGGGTGTCACGGCTCCTGGCCGAACCCCTAAATTTTCCATAAGCCTAGCCGGCGAACCAAATGACAGGCGACCCATCCCAAGATTTTCTTTTAATTCTTTCAAATCAATTATGCAATCCTGCTCAACCACGAGTAAGATATTGTTTTTCTTATGATCCCTTAGATACAGATTTTTTATGTGACCACCGCCTTTACCTTTATCTAAGAATTGGTTCTGGACTCGTTTGGCGTCATCTACGGTGCCAACTGGGACATGACTGTGGCATTTATAAAAGATGCCCCATTCATCTAATTGTTCCATTAATTTATCCGAAGACATAGGTAGGCTATCTTGAAAACACGAGGATGCGTCTGGCTCTGTTTTTTCATTTAACATTAATAGCGCCTACAACTTTAGCAAAATAATTTCCAAAAGTAATTTAGATTAGACCTATGATCAAATCACGACTGAGCAGAATAATAAGAACTCTTATAATTTACCATTATTATCGAAGATTATATTTAAACACAGCGAAATGATAAATGGGCAAACTATATAAATATAGGTTCTGACTGTTCGTGATATATTTTTCTATAGATATATTCCTTTATATACCAAATTATAAGTTTATGAATATTTGTATTCCTGATTATCTTAACTTTTCAAAATTGATTTATGGTAATAAACAATAATTATCCGGGTAAAGACGAATGCTTTCTAGCCATTTCCGATTAGGCCATTGATTTAAAATCAAAAATAAAAGTACTCGAAAATCCAATCTTTCCAAACCCTCGAAATTTAAACTTTTTCTTTCCAGTCGCTTATTTATATGACGTTATACATATGCTATGTCATTTTGCTTAACTAGAGTTTAAATAATCAGGATAGAATAATGTCTCGAAAAGGGATTATTTTAGCTGGCGGCAGAGGTACGCGCCTATGGCCATCAACGATTTCAGTCAATAAACAATTAATACCTGTTTATGACAAACCGATGATCTATTACCCATTATCAGTATTATTACTAGCTAAAATCCATGAAATACTGATCATTTCTCAATCAAATTTTATCTCCAGCTTTCAACAGCTTCTTGGTAATGGCAAAGAACTCGGAATAAATATCCAATATGCGGTTCAGGATCAACCAAAGGGCATAGCCGAAGCTCTAATTATTGGTGAAGATTTCATCAAAAATTCGCCTTCAGCTCTAATTTTAGGTGATAACATATTTCACGGTAACGACTTGTCGCACGAGCTCCAAGAGGTTTCAAAAAAAACGACCAAAAATACTATATTTGGATATCACCTGGATGATCCAAGCGGGATGGGTGTTGTTATTATGAATGACGACGGAAGACCGATCAATATCGTCGAAAAACCCAAAAAATTAGTATCGAATTGGACAGTCCCCGGATTATATTTCTATGCCCAAGGAATATCAGAGATAGCTCATAGGCTCAAACCCTCAAAACGCCGTGAGTTAGAAATAACCGATCTTAATAAAGGCCTCCTACAACAAAATAACCTAGAAGTGAAGCTTTTAGGAAGAGGAATTGCTTGGCTGGATAGTGGCACAAATGATTTACTATTAGAAGCGTCTGAATTTGTGCGCGTTATAGAGAAAAGAACAGGCCTTAAAATTTGTTGCCCAGAGGAAATCGCATACAAAAATGGTTTCATTGACACCACCCAACTTATAAAACTGGCAAAAAAAGCTGGAGACAATCCCTATGCAAATTATCTCCTAAAGGTTAGTGAACGGGATTAAAATGGCCCAAACACAAAAAACAAAGAACCCAAACCTCAGTATCGTTATACCCGTTTATAATGGCTCTAAAACAATTGAGGATTTAGTAAAACGCCTTTTGGCTATAGAAATCCCAGGAGGCAAAGAAATTGTCTTAGTAAACGATGGCAGTCAAGATAATAGCGCAGAAATTTGCCAAAGTATCGTTGCCAACACAAATGAAGAAATAACCTTTCTGGATTTAACGCGAAACTTTGGCGAGCATAATGCCGTACTTACGGGAATGCGCCAGACATTAGGACATTGGGTAATTACCATGGACGATGATTTTCAGAATGCACCAGAGGATGTACCCGAACTATTTAATTTTGCAGAGAAGAATGACTTAGACGTAGCCTATACACATTTCCCCAATAAACAGCATACAATTTTTAGAAACTTGGGAAGTCGCTTTGCAAATTTTACTGCTAATTTATTGCTTAACAAACCCAAAGGACTTTATCTTTCATCCTTTCGTTGTATAAGGCGTATAATTGTTGACAATATCAGTTCATATACGGGCCCTTACCCCTACATTGATGGTTTAATTTTTCAAATTACTGATAGAGTAGGATCACTAGAAGTTCGCCATCAACAAAGATCGCACGGCCGCAGCAATTACACCTTTTCGCAGTTGATTAAACTTTGGCTCAATATCTTCTTAAATTTTTCAACATTGCCGCTAAGAGTTAGTCTTTGGTTTGGTATTTTTTTAGCGTTACTTTCTATCATCGGGATAGCATACGTCTTTATGGATTATTATTACCTCGGTAGAATTGCTCCTGGCTGGGCCTCCCTCATGTCCGTATTGCTAGCATTCGCTGGAATCCAGTTTATTTTCGTAGGTATTTTGGGCGAGTATTTAGGAAGACTTTACCTTACGTCCAGTAACCAACCGCAAAGTATTGTCCGTAGCTTGACCAATAGTAGGACAGTTAAAGGTACAAAATCATCTAGTAATCGAAAATAATCCGGATGAAACAGGTATGAATATTCTCATAATCGGAAACTCGTCTTTAGCTCAAAGACGTATTCTTCCAGCCTTGGGAAGGCTTTCCGAAATTGAGGAGATTTATCTTGCCTCTTCAAATTCCCACAACCGCTCGAAACCAAAAAATCAGAAATTGGTTAAATTTTTTGATAGTTATGAGACAGCATTTCTAGAATGTAAAGCTGAACTGATTTATATTTCAACGGTGAATAGCCAACATGAGGAACTTGCGGATAAAGCTTTAGAACTTGGTCGCCACGTTATAGTCGACAAGCCCGCATTTTTAACTTTAGATGCTTCCCGGAAATTAGTAAAGAAAGCAGCAAACAAGGAATTATTGCTAGCCGAAGCAACGGTTTTCCTCGACCACCCAATGTATACAGAGATTTCCAATATTACAGCTAGGCTAGGACCAATAACTCGCGTAGTTAGTGTTTTCTCGATGCCGCCCTTTCCTAACGAAAACTTTAGATATCAGTCGTCACTGGGCGGTGGCGCTTTAAATGACCTCGGCCCTTACGCTGTTGCAACAAGTCGATATTTCCTGCAAGAAAAACCCCGAATTCTCAATTGTTCGATTCTCCAGTCGCACCCAAATACTGGTATAGATTTGTCTTTTACCTTAATGGCACAATACAGTAATGGTAAAAGTTTAGTTGGAAACTTCGGCTTTGACACCGAATACCAAAACTTCATTCACGCATTTGGTCCACAGGTTTCATTCTCTGTTGAACGAGCCCATACGCCGCCGCCAGATAGAAAAAATAAAATATCAATTCTAAGTAATAATAAACCCTCAAGCGTTTCTATTCCTCCTGCAGATAGTTTTGAACTAGCAATACAAAGCATGCTAAAAGCTATAGAAACTAGACAATTCAACCATTATTATGAATTATTGTTATCGGATGCAGAAATGCTTGAAAAGATGCGCAATAGTGCTTTGGCAAACGTATGAAACGAATTCAAGTTTGGAGCTACTTAACTGAATACGAAGAAATGCGAGAGACCATTCTCTCAGCAGTCGATGATGTATTTAATTCTGGTCAATTAATTCTTGGAAAAAGAGTTAGCGCTTTGGAAGCGCAAATTGCAAATTATATAGGGGTATCTGAAACTGGAATTGGCGTTAACAGCGGGACCGATGCACTTCACATTGGCCTAAAAGCATTAGGAATAGGGCCTGGTGATGAAGTGATAACCGTAGCCAATACCGCCGTTCCAACCGTTGCCGCTATTGTCTCAACGGGAGCAATCCCTAAATTTGTAGACATCGATAGTAAAACCTATCTGATGGATTGTAATCAAATACCGAAAATAATAACACCTGCCACAGCCTGCATATTACCAGTCCATTTATATGGTCAATGTGTAGATATGGTATTGATTAACGATATTGCCAAACAACATAAACTGGCCGTTCTAGAGGACTGCGCTCAAAGTATGGGCGCGACCTTTAATAACCAAAAATCTGGGAAAATCGGCGATATTGGGGCGTTCTCATTTTATCCAACAAAGTTGCTTGGTGCATATGGTGATGGTGGGATGATATTAACAAATTCGACCAGTCTGCAAGAGAAATGTCGACGACTCAGGATGTATGGAATGGACGGAAATTATTATTCTGAGGAACATGGTTATAATTCTAGGCTCGATGAAGTGCAAGCCGCTATTTTATCCATAAAACTGAAATCACTGAACAAAATGATTCTAAGACGGCGCAAAATTGCTTCCCAATATACCGAAAAACTAAAAGATACTGATTTAGTTCTTCCGGTTGAAGCGCCATTAAATCAGCACGTCTTTTACTTATACGTCGTTCGGCACCCAGAGCGAGATCGAATTATTAATGCCTTGGCGAAAAAAAATATTCATTTAAATATTAGCTATCCATATCCCATTTCACTCATGCGGGGGTATTCCTACCTTGGATACAAAGAGGGTGATTTACCAGTTACCGAAAATTTAGCAAAGGAAATATTCTCACTACCCATGTATCCAAGTTTGACTGACGAAGAACAAGACTTTGTCTGTGATGTGCTAAGAGGAATTTTAAAATAAACAATGACTATATTAAATGATAAGATTGATGAGAATGTGCTGCTCGAATTTCGGTCTCGACTACGAAAGAACATCGAAAACGAACCAACCGATCCAGAAAATGTTCTGAATTGGCTTGAAAATCTCCGGCAAAAAAAACTTTTTGAATCACATCTGATAAAATTATCGGCAGTTGAAGACTGGTCCGTACATTTGGATACTGGTAATATCGAACATTCAACTGGCCAATTCTTTTCCGTTGAGGGTGTCCGCACGAAGGCCCACGGTTTGCGTGAGGTGAATGAGTGGGATCAACCGATCTTCAATCAAATTGAAGGTGGCATACTTGCAATAATTTCAGGAGAAATCGAGGGGTCGATCAAGTTCTTATTACATGCTAAGGCTGAGCCAGGAAATATTGATGGCCTTCAAATCGCACCAACGTTGCAGTGCACCCAAAGTAATCTGAAGAAAGCTCATCTTGGTGAATCCCCACCACTCTCAAATGTTTTATCTCAGAATGCTCCGAGTAGATTGATATATTGTGCTAAGCATAATGAAGAAGGAGGACGATTTTGGCAAAAATCTAACATTAACTGTATCATACATATTGATGACATCGAATGGATCGAAAATCAGCTGAATGAGTACTTTATGTGGGTATCACTATCGCAGATTAAAAAACTTTGTTTAATTGATAATATCATTAGTCCATTTGTAAAAACTATTATTGCCCCTATTTGAATTTCTCCAAATTACCTAGCCGTTCTCCCGTATAAATTCTTTTACGCAAAGGTTCCCACCAACCCCGATGATTTAAATACCATGAAACAGTTCTTTTCACTCCCTCATCTAAGGTTACTTGTGGGCTCCAGCCAAGTCCATTTCTTATTTTACTAGACTCAACCGCGTAACAAAAATCATGCCCCGGACGATCTTCTACAAACTCAATTAAATTTTGGTGCGGTCTATATTTTGATTTCGCCAATAAGATGTCCATTACAGAACAAACCTCATTCACTATTTCTAGATTTGATATTACATCTCCGCTTCCAACGTTGTAAGATTCGCCGGGCAGGCCCTTGCTCATCACCTGGAAAATTGCCGATACAACATCTTCAACATAAATCCATTCGCGCAGGTTCTCACCTTTACCATAAATTGGAATAGGGTTACCATCTAGAGCAGCCAGAATTATCATTGGAATTAGCTTCTCTGGAAACTGAAAAGGCCCATAATTATTTGTACAATTTATCGTAATGACCGGTAGTCCATATGTCTTAAACCAGGCCCTGGTCAAGTGATCGGCGGCGGCCTTACTTGCAGCGTAAGGCGAATTTGGCCTTAATGGACTATTCTCGACGAAAGGTTTATCTAGAATGTTCTTAAGGCTTCCATAAACTTCGTCAGTTGATATATGAATAAATCGAAAATGATTGGCTTCTGTTACTTCCAGCGTCTTTCGGTAGTATTCGGCTTCTTCTAATAAGATTGACGTGCCTACTACATTTGTTTGTATAAACTCATCTGGACCATCAATTGACCTGTCAACATGTGTTTCAGCGGCCACATGGAATATACAACTCGGTCTAAAACTGTTGAAAATTTCTCTAAATTTTACTCGGTCTCTAATATTAGCATTGATAAAATGATAATTTTCTGAATTTTCTACATCAAGAAGATTTTCTTTATTGCCCGCATAAGTAAGAGAATCAACATTTAATACTTCACATGCATTTTGTTTCAACATGTGTCGGACAAGGTGCGATCCTATGAAACCACAACCACCAGTTATCAATATGCGCATTTGAAGCTCTTTCTACTATTATTATTTGATCAGTGTATATAACGAGAACCAGCCTTTATGGAAGCAATTAAACTGTCAGTTCCTAATCTTAATATTGCATCGGGTTTTAAAAGGCTCATTTGACTGATATTAATAATGGATGAAAGTATTAACTAGCATCCAACTTTCCAAATCAAAAAAGATTTGGTTTTTGATAATCTTGTTATTTGGTTTCACGGTTCGATTTCTCATATTTCTCGATCAATATTACACTAGTCCTTCCACCTATATCTTAACACCACAAACACCAAATGGCGAAAATTTATATTTTAAAGCCATCACCGAACACTTATGGGAGTATCTTTGGTTTTCCCATACAATTATGCCCTTAAACCATCTCAAAGACTGGGTGATATTTTCATTTTTTGACGAAGCATGGTTCAAAATTGGAAACTTTGTTTTAATATCGATCGCCAATTCTTTTGCTTCAGCGTTAGTTTACCTGACCTTAAGGAACTTTAACTTACCTAATTGGCTCTCCATATTTTCGGCCAGCCTCTTATCAATTAGACTGTTAGGGTGGGATTTTTGGTTCATTAGTGGATCTTGGGATTTTTTCAATCCTATTCTAATCTCATTAATGGGTTGGGCATTCTCTAATTATTGGGTTAGGAGAAAAGCGAGAAATGCATTTATCATCGGTGTCGCTGGTCTATTATTGGCTGCGAGCCTCCAAACAGCCAGCGTTGTTGTTATCCCAAGTATTGGCCTTTTCATTCTTTTTTACATAAACTCTAAAAAACAAATCCTATCAATTTGTTATGCTCTGATACCACCGATGTTATTAATAGGTGTTTTACTGTTTAAAAATGGCGTGCAACACAATATTTACGCGCCATCCTCTGGTGCCGGTCAAAATATTATACAGAACCTCAATTTAGCACTTACTGGTACAACCACATCGAGAGCCCTGGAATTAGGGCAAAAACTAGATTATCCAGAATGGTGGGTCTGGTGTTATCGTGAAGCAGAAAAATTGGGGTTTTTCAGACAAGAAAATTTGTCAGGTTTTTATGGTACATGTAATCAAACTCAGAAAGGCTACACATTCACTAATTTGAAGAAATATTTGCGAGATACCAATAATTTGCAAGTATTAGAGGTTGTAAAAGAAGATGAGAAATTACTTAAGACAAAACCTTGGTTATTTTCTGGTCAGATCCCGGAACGGGCAACCAAATTCAGCATTTTATATGGTAAAGTATCTAGCAAATTATTGATCGATACGGCTAGATTATACCCAAGAAACTATTTGGGCAGAACCTACCTAAACTTGACCTATCTATTAAGAAATGGTCCGCGATTTGAAATGGACTATCCTCGTATAAAGGGTCGACTACCCAGCTTTGTAAATAAATTAAGTGTTCTATTGGAACCGCTTCTTAGAGCGGGAATGTATCTTGCATATATACTAACAATAACAATTCCCATTTGGTTTTTATCTGGATTATTTAAATCAACAAGTAGGTATGGGCCAACGCATCTCGACGGCATCATATGGATATTATGTGTTGGATTCACTTTTGCAACGTTGGCTAACGTGGGACTACATTGTTGCGAAAGCTATCGCCATGCATTCCCTTTTATCACACAAATCTCTATAATTATGATCTATTCTATTTTTCGTATTATTAATACTATATCGCAAAAAAACACCTCATATAAGAGTTGATTGAACACCAAATTAGATCATTTATTAATGATAATCACCAAAAAAATTGGTCAGAAATTCTCAGACATTTCACATTTTGAGAACTAAGTAATTTAATAATAAACCGGTTCTTAATTTCTATTCGTGTGAATTTAAATTATTCTATAGAAGATTATAATAACAGTGACTTAATCAAATTAACTATACAGATATGGAAGTAAATTTGTTGTTTTTATTATAATAAGATCCCTTGAGATTCCTAAAAAGGATCTGAACTTGTTATTTTAGACAAAATAGGTTTTGGCAATGGTGTTATATAGAAAATCGCGACTACACGATGAGAAAGGCAATTTTGCTCCTGTCAGTGAAATTGTTCGTCTACCAATTATTATCTTACAAGCAATCATAAAGAAACTATTCCAATTCTACCCCTCAGCACCGTGTATTATTTACGGGGCACGGAAGGCACTAGATTCAATAATTAATAATAATATGTTTTTAGTTGAATTTGGTAGTGGGCAATCAACTCTATGGTATGCAAAAAGATGTAAAAAAATTATTAGCCACGAGACCACAGATAAATGGTTTCAAAAGGTAAGTAATAATCTACTGAGGGCAAATTGCACAAATGTGAAACTCATAAAGTGGGATGGAGAATCAATCAGTAATAATATCAAAACTCCCCCACCTGATTTAATCATAATCGACGGAATACGAAGAGATATTTGTGTCGATTATGCAATTAAAGTAGCCACTAATTCAACCTGGGTTTATTTAGATAATTCTGATAAGGATATGGATCCTTCAAATCCAAATATAGAAATGAGAATCTGTGAACGACGTCTCATAGAGTTTGCAAAATTACAGGGACGTGAAGTAAAATATTTTACTGGATTTGCTCCAGCCCAGTTCTTTGCAGAACAAGGAATGCTCATATGTCCTAAGCAGTAAAAAATAAATTTTCTATTAGCATTAAATAATAACCTCAAAACCCTCAAAAACTGGGTGGCCGATATAAACATCACTGTGCTCTCCAGCCCCCTTATGTGCTTTCCGAAATGATTCAGATTTTGTCCAATTCCTAAAATAATTTTGTGATTTCCACATACTGTGCGAAGCATACAGTGTATGGCTCTCTTCACTGTCACCCTTAACCAAATGAAATTCTATAAAACCTGGAACATCCTCCAGAAAGGTTTCACGTTCTCTCCAGATCTTCTCAAAATCCTTTTCCCTGCCAGGAACAATCTTGAAGCGGTTCATTGCTATATACATTCTTAATACCTTCGTACCAATTTTTATTATTTATAATATCGTTTTGGCCAACTATTGTACCCAATAAAATAATCGTTCTTTTCATAGGTTAACTTCAGACCAAAAGTTTCTTACAAGAAATTAATTTTTCTAACCCAGTAACATTCCCGATCTACTCTAATATTTCGAAACCATTATCTCAACGATTTCATTTTTTGACCCTAATCTCATTTTTGGACCCCAACAACCTGACCCAGATGATACATAAAGTTTTGAATTTGATTTTTTATATAACCCATAAATATTTCTAAATTTTAATCTGACAAAAAAATTAAATGGAAATATTTGTCCATTATGTGTATGCCCTGATAGCATTAGATCTGTTCTATCATAAACAAGATCCCAAAGAGATGGTTTGTGAACTATTATTAAATTGAAAAGGTCATTTTGAATTAAATTGTCAGCAATTATTTTCTGATTTTCTAACGTTTGGTTATCGCTAATACCAATGAAATTTAGATTTCTGAATTTAAACGACTTATTGCCTAAAAATATTAAATTGTAATTGGCTAGTTTTTTTAATGTTTTTTCATGGTCTTTTAGATAAGATTCATGATTGCCGCTTATAAATAAAATTGGCTTTTTAATATTTTTTAATATGTCTAAACCGTTCAAATCAAATGAACTAGAATCAATAAAATCTCCGCCAATTAACAATAAATCAAATTCCAGGTCTTTAATTTTTAAATAAATCTTCTCCAAATGTTTCTTTCGATTTGAACCCAAATGGGTGTCGCTAATAAATATTAATCTAACTGGTAAATTAATTTTTGAAGAGAAAACTTTTATGCTCCTCAAATCAATCAATCTGGCATTAAACAAACTAATAAGAGTTATTATAATAATTGAGGAAAAACATATCATACCCAAATAGGGAGGATCTATTTTTTGCAGGCTGTCAATTAGTAACCCGAGATTGACCACCCAAAAACTGATGAAACCGATGCCCATTCCTTCGTGAACAAATAATTTAAGAAGAAAAAATGTATTATGATATTTAAAATAAAACACTATTATGAGGAAAAAAATGACGGTAAACAGTAATGACGAAAACTTAAAAATATTATTCTGAAAAAGAAAATAACTAAGGACGTCATAGGGGTAGACATAAATCAGGTATGTAACAAAGAATAAAAGAATGAAAAATATCGATTGGCGGAAATTAGTCATAAATAATCCAAATTTATTTTAAATTAGCGGAATACTTCTATCTCATACAACAAGAGTACAATAAAACTAACAATGCAATCGTATCAACTTTTTATAAAACTCTACCAAGGTGTAGAAATCCAAATTGGAAAGCTAGGTTTGTTCACTTTCCCAAAAGGAACATACGTATACACGGGTTCTGCAAAAAGAAATATTGATAAAAGAATAACTAGGCACTTATCAACGGAAAAAAACCTCCACTGGCACATAGATTACTTGCTGGCAAATTACAAATCTAAAGTGATCAATGTTATTAAATCAGAAATTGCTGAATGCAATTTGAATGAAAGGCTAAAGGGTAAGATAATTGCAAAAGGTTTTGGAAGCTCTGACTGCAAAGAGAATTGCCAAAGTCACTTGAAATTTATAGGTCATCAATAAAGCAGATTCTTTTTAATAATACTGTAGTTAATCTTTAGTTGTCTAATTTCGAAATTACTCTACTGTGACCGAGTGATTTCTATCTGCGAATTAACATTATTATCCAAAGAGAACAAAAAAAACTTTTAATGAAAAAAAACCCCTGATTCTTTATGAAATCGGGGTCTTTTTGGATGTAACTCCGAGGGATATCCCAGTATCCTCGGTAAGCGAGTGAAAACTTAATACTCTAATCTATGCAGGCGGTTCTATTGGTGAGATTGTGTAAGGGATATGCTCTTCAACAAAATCCTCAGTTAATTTATGAAACTCTGGGTCAGACATCATTGCTCCCATTGCTTCCATATCAACGTCGAAAAAGGTCACAAGCGCAGTTGAGTCGTTTGCTTTGCCGACAAGTGTTTTGGAGTCATCACAAATCTTTGAGCGATTTTCCCCATCATCAGCAAACACAGCGTGCCATGCTTCGTACGATGATTTCAATTTAACAATCACATGTACGTCCATTTTCTTTCCTCCAGTAATTTTGCTCGTTTCAGTGTTGTTGAATTATAATACAATAATATGTTGTCTCTTTCTCTACTAGTATTTGGTCCCAATTTATTTCAGTTTCCACCGTGACCAGAAACTAAGTACCGCGATTACTCCTGTGGCAATCATTGGTGGCACGGGTAACGGAAGACCACGAAAAGGTCCTTCCATAAAAATTATGATGGCACACATTGCAGAAAAACCGATAGCAACACCCAAAAGGATTGCTTTTTG
Organism: uncultured Rhodospirillaceae bacterium; assembly: GCA_964639965.1. Taxonomy (GTDB): domain Bacteria; phylum Pseudomonadota; class Alphaproteobacteria; order Rhodospirillales; family UBA2165; genus TMED23. Next base: position 5 of record CAZXGI010000026.1, on the reverse strand, counting down.
GTTAT
>CAZXGI010000025.1:9121-36503 GCA_964639965.1 uncultured Rhodospirillaceae bacterium | reverse complement strand
ATTAATTACGATATTATCAAGCCCCCTTTGATCCAATTCTGTTAACCAAGCATCAATATTTACTTTGGCCAAATCTTGCGTAATGGCATTATCCCCCAGATGATGACTTAGAGCCCCGCAACACCCAACACCCTTGGAAACTACAACCTCCATACCCATTCTCGTCAGCAGGCTAATAGTTGCTTCGTTGATCGAAGGCCTTAGAACATTCTGCGCACAACCCATCAACAAAGTGACACGCTTTATCTGAACCCCTATTGCCGGATATACTTTAGCCTCATTAATTATTTTTGGGGATTTTAGTTTAATTGGAGCCATGTTAATCATAGCTGAGAGTTTCAAACTAAGAAAATGGCTGAATGGCTTCGCAAGTATAGCTACCCTGAGGGCAATCCTAAATAAATTTGCACGAGTGATCACGTAAACGAGAAATGCGCGTTTTATCCGTTCAAACCAAGGACGCCGATAATTATTTTCAATATGATTGCGCGCATAATCAATATAATGTTGATAATTAACGCCGGATGGGCAGGCCGGCATACAAGCTAAACATGATAAGCACCTATCAACGTGGGTAATGGTCTCTTTACTTGGGGCGTCATCCTTTTCTAGCATATCTTTAATCAAATATATGCGACCTCTGGGGCTATCACGTTCATCACCTAAAACCGAATAGGTTGGGCAAAAGGGTAAACAAAATCCACAATGAACGCATTTCCGAAGATTTTCCTCCATCATTAATATTAGTGAATTTGATCTTTGATCTGCAGTAAAGTTCGTTTTCATACACCCTCATACATCCGACCAGGATTAAGTACGCGAGCTGGATCGAAATTTTCTTTTATAGATTTAGTCAGGCGGCTCAGAGCTTGCGCTTGGGGCTGAAAAACGTCGGAAGCTAAGCGCAAAGCAAGACTACCTCGCATCAACGTCGCATGTCCCCCAAAGGACGTTAATGCTGATCTAATTATCTCCCCCACGCCCCTTAATTTACCCTCAGCGGCCAACCAAATTAAACCACCACCCCAATCGAAATAAATTTTACACTCAACGGCAGTTCTTATCTTTGCCACCAAATCTGCCCCTTGCGATGGAGACGCTGAAATTCGCCAAATCTGATCGGTTTGATTACTTAATAAAGGATAAATATCCCTTATTTCTTTCCATAAACAGGCCGAGTTATGACTATGGAGTTCTTCAACTTCTCCGTAAGATTTCCAGAGAACTTGTACACCCTGACACCGAGCGTCAACAGAGGTAACGGGGCCTTGGAGACGAACAGCTGTCACAGATTTTGCACGCCCATTAATACGAGATACTGATGATTTTTCTGCAATCTCAGCAGGTATATGGGCAGCGGCATTAACCTCAAATGAACCCCGCAACGATTCTGACAAAGCCTGAATTCCCCGTTTATCATCTAACCCATAGACTAATGCTGTTCTGGTTTTTTCGGGTCTCGGTAACGTTTTAATAGTTACAGAAACCATAACAGCCAGAGTTCCGAAAGATCCTGAAAGAAGTTTTGCCAAATCAAAACCCGTAACATTTTTTACCACCCGACCACCCGATTTAAATTCTTCTCCTTGGCCGCTTATAGCTTCAAAACCAAGGCAAAAATCTCGTGCGGCACCTGTTTGTATTCGTCTAGGACCAGATAAATTAGTAGCAATTATACCGCCAATCGTTCCAATATCTTCAGAACCACCATATAAAGGTGATAAATTTGGCGGTTCAAAAGCTAATTGCTGCCCGTTCTCAGCTAGTACATGTCGGATATCCTGGATCGGCGTTGCGGCATCTGCTGTCATAACTAACTCTTGTGGTTCATACAAAGTGATAGCTGACAAATTTGATAAATCCAGTAACTCAGACGTTTGATTTGGTCTACCCCAACCACGTTTGGATCCAGTTCCCATAATCTCAACAGACTTTTTAGCATTTATTGTTGTACGAATAATATCCAAAATCTCGTTTTTACTATCAGGAACAAAAGTTCTATCCATAGACAACCTCTAAAATCGCGGTATATCAGGAAATTTAGTTTGGCCATGATGAACATGCATACGACCGAGTTCGGCACAACGATGTAGAGTTGGAAACACTTTACCTGGATTTAGCAAACCATTTGGATCAAAAGCACATTTAAGACGTTGCTGTTGCTTCAAATCTTCCTCTGTGAACACCTCTTCCATGAGATCCCGTTTTTCAACACCCACTCCATGTTCACCCGTTAGAACGCCTCCTACTTCTACGCAAAGTTTCAATATTTCAATACCAAATTTCTCCGCCCTTTCAAGCTCACCCAACTTATTAGCGTCATACATGATTAAAGGATGGAGATTGCCATCTCCAGCGTGGAAAACATTAGCTACGCGCAATCTATATTTTTGAGACATTTTATTAATCTGGATTAAAACGTCGGGTAAACGAGCCCTCGGGATAGTGCCATCCACACAATAATAATCGGGAGTAATACGACCAATAGCTGGAAAAGCAGCTTTGCGGCCCGCCCAAAATACTTCTCGTTCCGCCTCATTTTCACTCACACGAATATAATTAGATCCTAAGTCATTCACAATATTTTGTACGCGCAAAATAAGATCTGTCACCTCAACCGAAGGACCATCTAATTCCACAATTAATAATGCCTCAACGTTGGTTGGATAACCAGCATGAACAAATTCTTCTGTTGCTTGTGTTGCAACCTTATCCATCATCTCCATACCACCTGGTATAATTCCAGCACTAATAATTTCTGCAACACAATCACCCGCAAGAGCAACGTTATCAAACCCAATCAGCATAGCACGCGCAGTTTCAGGTTTTTTCAATATTCTCACAGTAACTTCAGTGATTATACCAAGGAGGCCTTCAGACCCTGTAACAACACCTAATAGGTCATAACCTCCGGAATCCAAATATTTGCCACCTAGTTTTATGATATCACCATTCATCAATACTATTTCTAGTCCGAGTAAATTATTCGAAGTGAGGCCATATTTTAGGCAATGTACACCACCAGAGTTCTCTGCCACATTGCCACCAATAGAACAAACAATTTGACTTGATGGGTCAGGTGCATAATAAAAATCAGCACCGGACACGGCTTCACTAATCGACGAATTTGTTACCCCAGGCTGCGTCACAACAGCCCGATTGATATAATCAACATCTAAAATCTGGTTAAATTTACCAAGCCCCAACAATACCGCATCGGCTAGCGGAAGAGCACCCCCAGAAAGTGAAGTTCCTGCACCGCGTGCAACAACTTTAATACCTTCTTCATTACAGTATTTTAGTATTTCTGAGACTTGTTCAGTGGTTTCAGGTAAAACCACAACCAAGGGTAACTGTCTGTAAGCTGACAGTCCATCACACTCGTAAGCACGTAAACCCGCAGGATCACTAATTACATTCTCACCAAATGTTCCAGAAGGAACGATTTGTTGAAGGCGCTCAACTATAACGGAACGATTTGTAATAATATCAGTATTTGGGACCGGCATACGCATTTAATCAATCTCGATAAATGATTAATTAAAACTAGAATACACGACAATAACTTTTAAAAAAAGAAGAGAAAATCAGCGGTAACAAAAATTACAGGGCACAAACTTTACCCTTGGCGAGCTTTAAACCTCGGATTCTGTTTATTAATTACATACAGGCGACCTCGACGACGAACAATACGGCAGTTTTTATCTCTCGTTTTAGCTGATTTAAGTGAACTACGCACTTTCATTTTGTCGTCCTTTTTCTTAGGTGCACCATATCAATCGCCAGAGGCGGGAAAATAGGCGCCAAAGTTCCTTCTGTCAACGAAAACCATATCTTTTTATGGGTTTATTAAATAATTACCAATTTACAATGGTTAATTAGTTTTAAATAACTAAAATTTAAATTCTTGTGGATGTAGATAAAATATATTGGAATAGTCTATAATTTTTAACCAAAACAACATTTATTTAGCTCGATGGAGCGTTTTCTCATTAAAGAGCTTTTTACCATCAATACCAAAAGATAGGGTTAAACAAAAGCTGGTGGGCGTGGTAGGGATTGAACCTACGACCCCCTCGATGTCACCGAGGTGCTCTCCCGCTGAGCTACACGCCCATCTTTTTAAGGAATCTGATTTATATTGAATTCTTGCATTGTGCAAGCATCGGTTGAAAAAGGTTCTAAAAGAATCTAACAAACATTACCTATTGTAGTAGAAAAAAGAGAACTCACATACGCACCTTAGCTCTGATAGTTTAATGGATAAGAAAATCGATCACACCTTTGAAATAGATTACCCAATTTCGCAAACAATTCCGTTTGTTTTTGCCTCACCGCACAGTGGGAGAAACTATCAAACCTCTTTTATTGCCAAATCAAGATTAAATCTGCTAGCTCTCCGTCGTTCGGAAGATAGCTTTATTGATGATTTGTATTCAGACGCACCAAATTATGGTGCGCCTTTTTTGAAAGCACTATTCCCGCGCGCGTATCTCGATCCAAATCGCGAAGCTTATGAACTTGATCAAGAAATGTTTTTAGAACCTTTGCCAGATTTTGTTAACACAAACAGCCCTCGAGTTTCTACAGGTCTTGGCACAGTCCCCAAGATAGTCGCTAACGGGGATGAAATATATGAAAGTAAAATGTTGTTTAAAGAAGCTGAAAACCGTATTAACAATTGCTACTTTCCCTATCATACTGCGTTAAATGACCTGATTAAAGAGACAAAAAATAAATTTGGAAAATGTATCTTGATTGATTGCCACTCAATGCCTTCGATTGGTGGGTTAGTTAATAGAGATACAAAAAACGATAATGTCGATATCGTGTTAGGGAATAAACACGGTAAAACCTGTGCGGATGAACTAATCCAATTTGTTGAGGTCCAATTCAAGAATCTTAATTTAATTGTCCGCCGAAATCACCCCTATGCTGGCGGATACACGACGGAACATTACGGAAACCCAAATAAAAACGTACATACACTGCAAATAGAAGTTAATCGAGCTAATTACATGGACGAAAAAACGATCACACGCAAAAATGGGTTTCTAAAGATGAAAAAAAAAATATCAAATCTTCTCCAAGCCCTCGCCGAAGCAACTTTTAATTTTTAGATCTGCTTAACTAAAAATTGCTATACTAGGCTCTTATTACTAACAAAGGGTAATCAAGAGTTATAAAGATTTCTGCAAGGATAGGCATTTAAATGGCACGAATAGCTCTAATCATTTCTATCATAACTATCTCATCTCTATTCTTTAGAACAGTGCCTGTCATAGCTGATACAATGGAGAATTTAAAAAAAACTAAAAAAAATACTAATCCAAATTCAACCGATCATCTTTTATGTGAAAAACAAACCCGTAGTTTTGAAATCGCTCTAGGCATACCTCCAAATTTACTTACCGCTATGTCTCTAGCAGAATCGGGCAAATGGAACAAAAAAGACAAGTCATTATTTTCCTGGCCATGGACTATAACGGCTGATGGCAAAAGCCTCTATATGACTTCGAAACAAAGCGCTATCTTAAAAGTCCGTTTACTAAAAGCACAAGGTATCAAAAATATTGATATAGGCTGCATGCAAGTAAACCTTTTTTATCACCCTAAAGCTTTTGAGAATCTATCCGCAGCTTTTGACCCAGAAAGAAATGTCGGTTATGCGGCAAATTTCCTTACCGCTCTGAATCAATCTACTCTCTCTTGGACACAAGCTGCTGCTAATTATCATTCAACTTCAATGCGAAAAAATCAGGCCTATTTAAATAAGGTATTAGGTTTATGGCAGAAAATTAGCAAAAGAAGTATTCGCAACTCTGGATTTTACTTATCACCTAATCCTGCTTATTCCGATCCATTAGGCCGCTCAGCCCAAACAGCCCTTTTAAAATCACGTTTCCGTGCACGCCTAAATGCCGAGCGTAATGCAAAAAAATCTGATAAGAAAAAACAAGATCTCGACGCTTGGCGCCGCGGCCGGTTTGATAGAAATTTATACAAAGCAACAATGGCGCTTCAAAAAGCTAAAAAAGTACGCGTAGATAAAGCCTATCTAAATAAAGGTAAAAGGAGTTTTTCACAAAAACGGCAGTCACAACTATTACAATGGCGAAAAAGTCGGAGTGGCTCAGCATTTAGAAACTAGTTCTGCTCTCACTCAAAGGAATCAAGCTATTAAAATAAATCGTGTTTGAATTAGGTTAGGTAAAGGTTATCTCCATGGTTCCTGTATGGCAAAATAGCCCAGAGCGTTCACATATCGAAATAACAGAAGAGTTGCTTGACCCTTTAGGTGCGAGAATTATTGATGTTGGCTGTGGTGCGGGTCAAATTACTCGTGCTTTGGCGAAGATGGGGGCTGAGGTAATAGGAATTGACCCAAGCACACGTCAACTCGAACGAGCAAGGTCAGAACCGCCCCTAGGCAATGAAATCTACATTAAAGGTACTGCAGAAAATCTTCCATTTGACGACCAGTCGGTGGATATTATTTTATTTTTCAACAGTTTTCATCATGTTCCAAAAAATGAATACCCTAGAGCTCTACAAGAAACTTACCGGGTTCTGCGACCCGGAGGACAATTACTTTTTGCTGAGCCAATTGCAGATGGACCCCAATTCGAATTAAGTAAATTGATCAACGACGAAACCGATATTCGTGCTCTGGCATATGAGTATATACTTACTGTCCCTTCGAAAGGATTTAAAGAGATAACGGAATTAATCTATATAACGGAAAATCAACACAAAGACTTTGAGAGCTTTAAAACGAATTCGATTTCCATTAATCCAACACGCTCGGAGATTTTTGAGAAACAAGATAAGGCACTTCGAAAGAAATTTAACGAGCTTAGCAAGAAGAAACAGGGGTTCTACACATTCTTAAACCCAATACGGGGAAATTTATTCTCACGAATTTAAAAGGCAAGGCTCTTTGATACCAAAAGAATAAAATTATAAAGTCCAGTGTTTAACCGTTAGTCTGCTTTAAAATCAGAGAAACCTTTTCCCTCTTCAGCCAATTTTTTAAGAAGCTCTGAGGGCACCACCCATTCTCCATATTTCTTATTCAGTTCGCACACCTTTTCATAGACCTCTGACAATCCTATGAGATCTGCATAAAACATAGGACCCCCCCAATACCTCGGAAATCCATAACCATAGTGCCATATAACATCAATATCACTAGAACGGATAGCTAACCCTTCCTCTAGAACTTTGGCCCCGGTATTAATCATTGAATAAAGGTATGTCTCTAGAATTTCTTGTTCAGAAAATCTTCTCCGTTCATAACCGAGTTCAGCTGACGTCTTGACAATTAACTCTTCAATCAATTTGTTGGGTTCACCTTTTCGTGAACCATCTGGATAATCATACCACCCTGCATTTGTCTTCTGACCGTATCGACCTGTATCATAGACTCGATCTAAGATTACAGATTGACGCCGATCGCCGTAAAGCTTTTTCTGCTCTTGCCGAACTAGATAACGAACATCAATTCCTGCTAAGTCATTCATTGCAAAAGGGCCCATAGGAAATCCAAAATCATAAATAACCTTATCAATATCCCAAGGTAGTGCACCTTCCTCTACCATGAATTCAGCAATACGCGCGGCCACATGTAAAATCCTGTTGCCAACAAATCCATCTCCAACGCCGACTAAAACACCCGTCTTCTTAAGCGTCTTAGCTAGCCCCATGACTGTTGCTATCGTTTCTATAGAGCTCTTATCAGTCCGTACATTTTCCAACAGTTTCATCACATTGGCGGGACTAAAAAAATGAGTGCCACAAACTTTATCTGGGCGGGATGTAGAAGCCGCAATTTCATTGATATTTAATGTTGACGTATTAGTCGCAAGTATTGCGTCCGATTTGCAAATCTTATCTAGTTGCGAAAAAATTTTCTTTTTTACATCCATATCTTCAAAAGCTGCTTCGATTACGATATCCACATCTGCTATATCATTATAGTCTGTTGTGACGGAAATTTGTCCAAGGCAGTCGTCCATATTTTCTTGGGAAATTCGACCTTTTGATACTGATCCAGCATAATTATTTTTTACTTTCTCTAATCCCACTTTAAGAACACTATGGTCTACATCAACTACAACCACCGGAATACCGGCATTAGCAAAATTCATTGCGATACCCCCACCCATAGTGCCACTTCCAATGACCGCTGCCTTCTTAATATCTTGAGTTTTCGTGTCTTTAGGAACATCCGGAATTTTTGCAACTTCGCGTTCAGCAAAAAACATGTGACGCATAGATTTTCCTTCATTGCTAGTTAACAACACATCAAAAACTTTACGTTCATTCTTTAGACCGGCATTAAAATCCATGGTTGTCGAGGCTTCCACTGTATTGATACACTCGAATGGAGATCTCATATTTCTTGATTTAGGAGCTATTTTCTTGCGCCAAACGTCGAAAATTTCTGGGTCTACATTCTTAACTTTTTCATCAAGAAAACAGGTCCGCCTCGGTTCTTCTCCAGATTTCCCCTTCTCCTCGGCAAATTCAATAGCACGTGACATCAAATCGCCGTCGACAATTTCATCGATTGCCCCTGCTTCAAGCGCAGCAGCAGCATCTATCGGTTTGCCAGTTACTATCATCTCCAGAGCTAATTCTACACCCACCAGACGGGGCAGGCGCTGCGTACCTCCACCTCCTGGTATAAACCCAAGATTAACCTCAGGCTGGCCAACCTTAACTGCTGGTGTCGCGAGACGATAATGGCATGCCATCGCAAGTTCCATTCCGCCACCAAGAGCCATCCCGTTAAAGGCTGCTATAACTGGTTTATCGGAATTCTCAATATTTTGAATAACGTCTTCAAGTTCGGGAACGCCCGCGGGTGTATCCTTTCCAAATTCACTGATATCAGCCCCGGCAACAAATATACGCCCCTCTCCCGTAATAATAATGGCCTCATACTGATCATCTGTCATACAGGAATTCAAATAATCTGAAACACCTTTTTTTGCAGCGAAACTCATCGCATTCGCTGGAGGATTATCTATGGTGATGATACCAACACTTCCCTTCTTTTCGAATTTAATTACGTCACTCATAATTCTTGTATCTCACTTTCCTGTATCTTAATTTAAACATCTAAAAACGATCACGGTCATGCTTTTGATCAAAATTTATATTTGGCCCCTTAGCTACAATACCGTTTGGATTAACGTTTGGCATAAGGTGGTAATAACCTCGCTTAATATGCTCGAAATCAGTAATTTCTGCAATTCCAGGGTACTGGTATAACTCAAGAGTATAATTCCAGAGATTTGGATACTCATAAATATGTTTTTTATTACACTTAAAGTGGCCAAAATAAACAACATCAAACCTAAGCAGTGTGGAAAATAAACGCCAGTCGGCCTCGGTTATTCTGTCACCAACCAAATATCGTTGTTGGCTAAGCTTTTTTTCCAATAAATCTAAAGTTTGAAATAATTTGTCAAACGCTTCTTCATATGCCTCCTGAGTTGCCGCAAAACCAGTTCGATAGACCCCATTATTTACATTAGAATAAATCAACTCGTTAACAGCATCAATCTCACCCCTCAAATCTCTAGGATAAAAATCCGATTTGTCTCCTGTTAGGCCATCAAACGCTGAATTAAACATCCTAATAATCTCGGATGATTCATTATTCACAATTGTTTGAGTTTCAATATCCCAAAGTGTTGGCACGGTTACTCTTCCTGTATATGCTGAATCGGCCTTACTGTACAATTCATGCAAATAATAAATATTATTCACCTGATCGGTAACGGCACCCGGTTCATCATTAAACGTCCAGCCCTCATCCTTATAGCTAGAACCACCAATACTAATACTGATAATATCTTCCAATTTTTTTACCCTACGGAAAATCGCCGTTCTATAAGCCCATGGGCAATTGTGGGTTATATAAAGGTGATAGCGACCCGCCTCAGCCTTGAATCCGGCCTCACCCGTTGGCCCTGCTTTTCCATCATTGGTTACCCAGCTTCTGAAACTACTCTCCGGTCGTACAAATCTTCCTCGATTATTACGAAGTTGATCTTCACTAGACCATTTACCATTAACAAGCATACCCATTAATTAACCTCCAGAAACAGTTCATAAATAGAAAATTATAATTTACCATCTGAACTCGCCACCAGCTTTATTCGTTACGCTCACGCCGGGCCATATATATAACAGATCCCAGAACTAAAGAAGCCCCCAAAATAGTATAAACATTTGGTTCGTCACCAAACACTATGAAACCAACAATTATCGCCCAAATAAGGCGTGTAAAAGTGACTGGCTCGACAACACCAATATCTGCCAGTTTTAGCGCCCACGTGACCGCAAAATGATTGGCAATGGTAACAATCGCCAAAACTATAATCCAGAGCCACTGTTCCCAATTCGGGGTCTGCCATAAATAGAGGGCTATAGGAGAGGCAATAATAGTTACCCAAAACGCTTGAAAAAATACTACCGAATCTGGCGAATCCGTTCGGGTAATAACTTTAACTAATAGCTTTGTAACCGAAAAGCATAAAGCCGATATAATGGCGGCGAGCACACCGGGTGATACTCCATCAACACCTGGACGAATAATTATAAGGGCTCCGATCAGACCAATGATAAGAGCACTCCATCGCCAAGGTGTTGATTTCTCGCCCAAAAATAGAATGGCACCTAAAACTGCAAATATTGGCGAAGTAAACCCAACGGCTTGGTTTAAATCCAGAGGGATCCGTGGAAGCGCCCAGAACCAGCCAAACAATGCCAACGTGAAAAAAAAACCATTAACAAATTGCAACCCTGGTCGTTTCGTCTTTAGGCTGGTTCCGCCTTTAACTAGAATCCAGGGTATAAAAAACATTAACATTATAAAAGCTCGAATAAAGGTTATAAAAAAGGGATGGAGTTCTTGGCCAAGTTGCTTCCCAATGGCCCCATTTATAGCTAACAACAAACCCGAAATAATTACGAGTATTATTCCGATTAAGCTATGAGAATGTTTGCTTGATGAACCAATGCTTTTTGCGACAGGGTTACGCTGATAATTACTCATTTAAAGAATTATTCAGGGTTTTTTCTGATTAACAACCCCATTTATACAATTAGTTTTTGCCAATTTCGCCGTCCAAATTATCAGACGATAACAATTAACTTATGTAGATTCAAAAATGTCTTGTGCCCAATGAAATGCTGAGTTAGCCGCTGGCACACCTGCGTAAATAGCAGTTTGCAAAATCACCTCCTTAATCTCATCTTTAGCGAGGCCATTGTTTAAAGCAGCACGAACATGAAGCTTAAATTCATCTTCGCGATTAAGAGCAACCATCATCGCCAGAGTAATACAACTCCTGGTTTTCCTTTCCAAACCTGGCCTGGTCCATATCTCTCCCCATGCATAGTTCGTGATTAACTCCTGAAACTCTTCTGTAAATGCGTCTTTATTCATCTCGGCACGATCAACATGTTGATTGCCAAGAACTTCACGGCGCACTTTCATACCTGCTCCAAATTTGTCTTTTGTCATTTTATCAATTCCTACCTTAAAAGAAAACTGAGGACGGCTTTGTTAAATTCTACGGGTTCCTCTATATTTGACAAATGGGCAACTCCGTCGATGACGACCATTGAAGAACCAACTACGTTTTGTTTAATCAATTCACTGTGAGTAACCGGTGTTGAGGGATCGAGCTCACCAGCAACAATCAATGTTGGATTTTTTATCCGTGGCAATTCGCTTGTTAGGTTCATATCTCGGACGGCTGCGCAACATCCCGAATACCCCAAAACATCGCAAGAACGTATCATCGATTTTATCAAATCAATTTTTGGAGAAACATTTTTCCGAAAACTTTCAGATAAAAATCTCTCAAGGGCCCCAGTTATTATAGCTTCCATCCCGTGGCTCATAACTTTATCAATGCGATCTTGCCAAGGGTCAGGTGGACTCAGGTCTGACGAAGTGTTGCAAATAACTAATTTATCCATGCGCGGCCCAGCGTTAATTCCAAGCCACATCCCCACCATTCCTCCTAGAGAAATTCCGCAAAGACTAGCCCGTTCCACTTCTAGGTAATCCATAAGGGCAAGAATATCACTTCCTATATCGTCTATTGTATATTCTCCTGGAGGCGAGGAAGAACCTCCATGACCACGATTATCATACCTCAAGACCCGAAAATGTTTTGTAAAACTCGCCACTTGATCGTTCCAGAGATTAAAATTTGTTGTTAACGAATTTGATAATATAAGTACTGGGTGGTTTTCCTGCCCATCCCAACGATAATTAATTTCTACATCATTTACGCAAGCTACTGGCATCGTTTTCTCCTCAGTCACCTATAGGTGATGTGCCTAAATATCCTTTTACGTTCATTAGCTCATCTAATTCATCAGAACTTATTTGCTCGGTAAAGCGCGCGTCTAATTTGAGTAATTCGGATAAATGCTTATCTTGTGATTGCACTTCTGAGCAGGCTTCCTCCAAAATTTCACGGGCATTCTCTTTTCCAATTTTCTTCGATAATGCCAGCATAATCCGTTCTGACATAAATAACCCCTTTAAAGCGTCAAGGTTACGCGCCATTTTCTCAGGATGTATTTGCAATCCACCGCACATATCTGCAATTGCTGAAATTGATCCAGCCGCAGCCTCAAATATTGCAGGCACTGTAAGCCATTCTGCTTGCCAACCACCGAGAGCTCTTTCATGTTCTTGGACCATCGCCTCAAGCAAAGTTGCCTGCAAATGAGGGGTTCGTTTAGCAGCAGTTAATGCAATGAGACAATTGACCGGATTTCGCTTATGTGGCATCGCTGAAGAACGACCCCCGTCAGAATTATTGCCTTCAGAAACCTCCCCTACCTCAGATTGCATTAAAAGAGATAAATCCAAGGCCATCTTCCCCAAACCGCCTACTAATATCGAAATACATGAGCATAAATCAACGAGCCTATCACGGTGAGCGTGCCATGCGTCAGTTGGCAAAGGCAAACCTATTATTTCGGATAAGGTTTCTCGAACCAACTCACCTTGCAACCCTAAAGATGATAAATTTCCGCTCGGACCGCCAAACTGCAAAACAAGAGCCTCTTTCGCACTCACCTCAGTGCGTTTCCAGTTTCTGGTGATTGCGGATTTCCAACCTAAAATTTTATGACCAAACGTAATTGGCACGGATGGCTGTAACAGTGTACGCCCAATCATCACTTGACTGCCAAATTTTCTTCCTAAACTTTCTAATGCTGACACAAGACGGTTAATGTCACTTTCAAGTAAGATACAAGCTTTTTTTAACTGAATTATCATAGCTGTATCAATCACATCTTGGCTAGTGGCCCCAAAATGCACCCATCCCGATGCGGCTTCATCTTTAACTGATACCAACTTCGTAAGTTGCTTAACGAGCGGTACAACAACTGTCCCATGTTGAACAGCCAACTCGGACAAATCCGGTATAGAAAATTCGGAAATTTGGCAGCAATCCGTTATCGTTTTTGCAATCTTGGGATCAAAAATCCCACATCGAGATTCAGCCGTTGCTAATGCGCCCTCAAATTCAAGCATAGCCATCAACATTGTTTCATCGTCAAATATCGACATCATTTGGGATGTTGTGGTCAATCGCTTAAAAATTTGGTTATTCATTTAACTTACTTTTCACACAACTTAAAATTACTTTGATTTTATTTAAACATCGAAAAAAACTGTTTCCAATTCACCCTGTAAATGGATATCAAATTTATAGGTTGGGAAACCTTCAAGGTCATCAAGTTGGGCAACAATTGTCTTACGTGCAGCCTCATCTTCAATAGAATTAAGGACAGGATCTTCAGAATTTGCATCTACCTCATCTGAAAAATATAGTCTTGTTACCTGTTGTTTCAACATACCGCGCGCGAGTACATTTACTGCCGCATGAGGGGCCTGAAGAGAATTACCGCGACCCGCAACCCGACCTGGTTTTAGTGTCACAAAAAAGAAATAACCATTTTCATCAGTACATGACCTGCCGAAACCTGAAAAATCTGTTACCAAATCTGCTTCAGACGTATCTTCCGGATGATTATATTTACCGTGAACATTAGCCTGCCATATTTCAATCACGGCATCTGGGACTGGTTGACCTTCCCCATCGTAAACATATCCGTGAAGTCTTAATGCTCCTTCGGTTCCTTCCGAGACAACATGTCCCTGTCCTTCATCTTCAAGCGCTATTTTAAGAAACGGCCCTACAGTTTGTGACGCGGTAATACCCAATTTATTCGTCATCAATTTAATCCTCAAATGGTGTAGCCTCGCGGCCACGTAAAACAAAATCAAACTTAAAACTTAAGGCAAAATCAGGTTCAGTAGTGTCCAAATCAAAACGAGAAACCAATCGTTCCCTCGCCGCCTCATCCGGAATTGAATTATAAATAGGATCAAACGGAAATAACGGATCGTCGGGGAAATACATCTGCGTGACAATTCGAGTAACAAATGAAGGGCCAAATAACGAATAGTGGATATGTGCTGGCCGCCACGCATTATAGTGATTTCCCCACGGATAGGCTCCTGGTTTGATTGTGGTGAATTTGTATTCACCTTTTGAATCGGAAACAACGCGACCCCGACCAACAAAATTAGGGTCAAGGGGAGCTGGATGCTGATCGTTGGGATGACGGTATCGACCGGCAGCATTGCATTGCCAAATTTCAATCAGAGTATTTGGAATTGGTTTAGCATTTTCATCCAATACCCTACCGCTGACGAAGATCCTTTGCCCCTGCGCATCTTTATTATTTTCGATAGATAGATCATCCTCGCCAGGCTGTATTTCTGTATTCTCGAAGAGTGGGCCTGTGATCTCTGTCAACGTGTGATCAATTCTTATGGGTTCACGTTTTGGATGGCGAAGAGCGGTACTTTTATAATCTTCATAAAGTGCTGGTGGATGCTCGTCTTTACTTTTCCTTGAATAACCCGTTAGATCTGCCATTAACTTGCCTCGTTTTAATTCCGCTGTTTTTTAAAAAATTATAGTAATACATGTGTTTATCTTTTCAAGGTCCCAAAATAATCCAGATCAAACCAGACCAATAACGCCATCATATAATAATTTCACCCCCGTGACGAAAAGCAAAGTCATAACA
Source organism: uncultured Rhodospirillaceae bacterium (assembly GCA_964639965.1). GTDB lineage: Bacteria > Pseudomonadota > Alphaproteobacteria > Rhodospirillales > UBA2165 > TMED23. Next base: position 21,353 of record CAZXGI010000025.1, on the reverse strand, counting down.
GCACGATAGAATAATACGTCGTCAATCCGTTTTTGTATCCAAAGTCCAATAAAGATACCAACCGGTACAACAGGAAGTAAAATTAAAGATGTTGAAAGGTTTGTAATATGAAATTGCTCTAACCACCAGTAGGGAATGATTTTCGCATAATTTACGTAAGTATAGAATATGGCAAGTGTGCCCATATAAACCGTTTTATCAAGGCGCTGCGGGATCATATACACATTCAAAGGTGGCCCACCCGAGTGGGCTACAAAACTCGTAAAGCCACATACAGCGCACCAAAATCCACCCTTAATGATTTTTGGGCCCGCGGGAGGCGGGGCTTTTTTTCTGCGAACAAAATCTAAAAATTTTAGCGACGAAAAGACAACCGCAATCATCCCAATTATCAATTTAATAATAGATGGATCTAAATACTTAAAGCTCAGAGTTCCAACAACAACACCAACAGTTGCTCCAGGAATCATTATCACAAGATTTTTTTTATCCCAAGTTTTACGAAATGCCCAAATTGCAAAAATATCAGCAACACAAATGCAAGGAAGTAGTAAGGCTGCAGCCTGAGGCACCGCAACAACCAAAGCCATCAGAGGTGTAGCCAAACTTCCCGTACCTCCAATGCCCGCCTTCGATATTCCAATAGATATCACCGCCGGAATAGCAACTAAATAAAATAATGGGTTCGTGATGAAAGTGATTGTTTCCATATTTTTTTTAAATCTGACACCAGTTCATTTGAGCCAAAAAATTGTTTTAATTTCTTCACAAAATCTTAGGTACGGAAGAACAAAAAAATAACCTGGTTAGGTTCTTTAATTTCTGCGAGGGTTTTTTGATAAGTCTAATGATTGATCAAAGTTTAACTTAACGAGCGACTAAAAAAGCACTTTGGGGAGAAAGGTAGCTATTTGAGGAAACACTATGATTAACACCATTCCTATTAACATAATAATCCAATAAGGAGTGGCACTTTTAAAAATTGTCATAACATTTACATCTGGGTCTAAACTATGGATAGCTGACTTAACCGTGTAAACTAAAAGCCCAAATGGAGGTGTTAGTAGTCCCGCTTCTATTGCAATAATACCAATAATCGCAAATGCCACTGGATCGTAGCCTAATTTTACTGCAATCGGTGCAAAAATTGCCGCGGTCAACAACATTATTGAGATTGAATCAATTATCATTCCAAGTGCAAACCAAATCAAAACCATCACTGCTACGATTGACCACGCTGGCATACCAGAGTCCAGAAACAACGATTCAATTGCATTAGCCAAACCCGTCATGGCTAGGGCGTTTGAGTAAAGTGCTGCCGTAACTAGTAATAATAATATCGGCCCAGATGTACGCCCCACGGATAAAATTGAATCTATAATTTCTCTATACCGCATTCCCTTAATTATTGCGAGAACCAACCCGAGCAATGCCCCAACTCCCGCTCCCTCAGTTGGACTAAACAACCCAAACCAAATTCCGCCAAGTACAGCAACGACAACAATTACTATTCCAGCTAAACTTGTAAAAAACTGGGCCTTTGGAACTTCTTCTATTTCTGCAGTATCCTTATCGGCACCGCTGCCAACGGAACTAGGGTTTAATAAAGCCATAAACAGCACATATACTATAAAAAGAGCCATCAGCAGCAATCCAGGCAAAACTCCAGCCAAAAAGATTTTGCCAATCGAAACTTCCGTCAATATACCCCAGACGATCATTAAAACACTTGGAGGAATAAGCATTCCCAGGCAACTTGATCCGGCTACCGTTCCTAATGCAAATCCTTTGTGATAGCCATGACGTTTCATTTCCGGATATGCTATCCTGGAAAAAGCTGCCGCCGAAGCTATGCTCACCCCAGTAACGAATGAAAAAAGCGCATTACCAACGACTGTCGCTATTGCTAGACGGCCCGGTAAGCGACGGAGCATAGAATTCAAACCACGATAAACATCCGTAATGGCCCCAGACTTACCTATAAATTCGCCCATAAGCATGAATAGCGGTATGACCGCAAACACATAATCTCTTATTCCTTCATAGGCCTTAGCAGCCAGCATCACCCGAACCGAATTGAAGGCATGCCAATCATGTCCTAAAATAAAGAAAATACCAAGGGCACTCGTCATACCTAGCGCAATCGCTATATGGACACCGATCGCAACCAAAAAGACCAGGCAAACAACCAGCCAAACTGCAATTGGGAGTTCAAACACGATGAAATACCCTATCCATTCTATCTTTACTCTTATTCATTAAATTCCATTGACTCTGTTTCAGCCCGCAATAAATCTGGCTTAAACACATCTACGTAGGCTAGAACTAAATAATTTAGAAGTGCTATTAAACTTCCAAACATAACGGCCCATCGGGCAGGCCACGTGTAGACACGAAGGGCACCCTCTCCTTCATAATTCATGTCTTTAAATGACCTAACACTTTCTTCTAAACCTCCTTCAATTATCATCACAAAGAAAATTGCACCCAAAATATAACCAAATGCCAGAAGCCCTCTCTGGACAGCGTCTGGAAACCTCTTTACTAGGAAATCAGCTCTCAGCATCGAGCGGCTTCGTATCGCATAGCCGGCCTGCAAAAATACAATTATCACGATTGAAGCCGTTACGATCTCAGCTACACCATCAAATAAGGCCCGGTCGATAATATTCAATAAAATTAGGAAAGTTAGCCCAAAAGCCCAGGCAGCAGCTATCACCATTAAAAGCTTAGAAAATCTATCACTAAAAGTAATTAACGCATTCATTATTCATAAACCAAAAGTTTTATTTATCAAAACAGCGCCCAAAAGAACTCTAGAAAGGAATTATTGCAACCAATAACCGTCTCAAAGTCTAAAACAAAACCACCGATACGGAAGCTAGGAAGCCTCCATACCGGTGAATTTAATTTATCAAATTCAGACTACGATGTCTTCTACTTTACAACGTAACGGACAGGCCACTTGTATCCTTCCCGCTCCGCAGCATTCAACGTTGCATTCAGTATTTTTACAGCCGGGAGACCTTCTTTCTCAAGCTTACTTGCGTGTTCTTGCGGCCATTTTGCTAGCTTCTGTGCCCAGTCCTGTCGAACATCTGCCGGCAATTTAGTAACTGTTATGTTCTTCTTGAGCCAGTTCATGTTCCAATCATAAGCCGTTTTGTTGTGAGAACCAGTTAGCAATTCAAAACGAGCTGCTACCTCTTTAAAAATAGGCTTAACTTCAGATGGCAATGAATTCCAATAACGATTGTTAACATTCAACGCATGCCAAGTAATTGAGCCAAATCCAATTTCTGTGTAGTACTTGCCAACCTCATGCAGCTTAAATACTGGACCCCATGCGCTTGGAAACATGATACCCCCTTCAGCGACACCATTTTGGATCTTTTTATACCAACCGGGCAAACCATCTGTTACAGCGATAATTCCAACATTAGCTTGCTTGAGCCAATTTAAATTAAGGCCAGCACCCAAAATTTTATGTCCCTTGAGTTCAGAAACCTTCTTCCATGGAAAATTGGTTCCGAGATTATATCCCCCATCGCCAATGCGAGCGAGCATTGTCTGGTTATATTTCTGAAAAGATTTTTCCAAAATTGGGAACTTCTTATATATTTTGGCTGCAATTGCGACACTCTTTACAGGATCCATTGTGCCAAAAGGAAGCATTATTTGGAATGCGTGCATTTTTAGTTTAGAGGCTTCAAAGCAAAAGCAAAAACCCCCAACATCCACGATACCATTTTGGATACCCTCAAAAGTATCAAAAACTTTCACTATTGATCCACTGTAACCTTCAATAAATTTTACTTTATGTTTTGTTTTGGATTCAATTGCCTTTTTCAGCTCTGGTTGGAAATAAGTTTTCATCAAACCAGCATAAACCACCGTAGGTGGATGCCCAGATGCTATCCGAACAGTAATCGTTTTAGCCTCTACAAGTGACGTAAAAGCAAAGGAACTCGCCAAAATACCAAGAGCGGCCAGCCCTAATAAAGACCTTCTTAATAAACTCATAACATTCCTCCCAAAGGAATTCTATTATCTTTAATCAAAGACCAATTCTTTGACCTCTACCCATAAATCTACACAATTTCTGCATACTGTAAAAGTCTTAAATTAAGAACTAAATAAATGACAAATAATCAATTAAATACTACAAGCACTTTTCATGATGTAAAATAATTACAAATAATTTAACGCAATGGCTTTCCACTCTATACAAAATCAGTTAAATGCGTTGAGGCGGAGTCGCATCCAAAAGGCTATTTGGAGAAGAGAATGAGTAACTCGGTAGGAATTTCAGAAAACGATTTTAGGCTGGGCATGCGAGAACTCGCGGCTGCGGTAAACATTATCACAACGACCTACAAAGGTAAAAAAGAGGGGTTAACGGCTACGGCTGCTTGTGCTGTATCTGCAGAACCTCCCCAATTGCTAGTTTGCGTAAATTCTGAAGCTCGCGGCCATGACCTAATAAAAATAACAAAGAAATTTGCACTTAATATCCTGAGGCGAGACCAGGAAAATATTGCAAATCGCTTCGCGGGTATGGATGGTGCCGATAGGACTGAACGATTTAATCTAGGTTCATGGTCGGAAATTACCACGGGAGCTCCCTGCCTTGATGGAGCTATAGTAAATTTTGATTGTGAAGTTATCCAGCAAATATCTGCAGGTACACATTCGATTTTCATAGGTCATATTATTGGCTGCCGCAACGAAAATAGTGGAGCCTCGCCTTTAATGTATAGCAAGGGAGAGTTCACTGGCCTGGTCAATCATGAAAGTCGTTAAGCCCTCTATTTCAAGGCTCTTGATATACAATTAGCATGCCAAATTATTTAGGTGGATATGGCATAATGACTAGGATCGTGGCAATTTCATTTGTATTATTGATTATAGACCGCGCCTCATTTGGTTCTAAGTAAATCGAGTCTAGATTGTCCAATGTCACCTCAGCATCATCAGTCTTGATGGTAATTGTTCCTCCAACGCAAACATAACACTTCTCCAATGGAGTGGCTGTATGCGTCGTTCCGCCACCCGGCAAAAAATATGACAGCCCAACCCAAAAATTTTCAGCATCACTAGCATCGTGACCCTGCAAGCGGAAACCTTTCATATCAAAGTGTCCGGCTGCCTCGTAGGGCATGATCTCGTTTAAACGATTAACTTTCATTTTATCATCCACTTATTCAATGCTTACCATTAATTTCCACATTATCTATAAAAAATTTTATGGTCAATGAAAAAAATATAATTATTACAATAGTTTAAGAACTAACTGCAAGCTTTCATGTTTAACTATCACGCGTTACAAATACAAACTAATACGGAGTTTCTGGACCCTACAATGCCGTTCGCCGCGCAAAAAATTAATATTTACGAATTTTTTAAAGCATAAGCTTAAAATTAGCTTTATGCATAAACTGTTATCTTAATTTCAAACATCCAAATTTCCAATCCCTCCGATTGAGATTAGTATTTACATCTTTTCATTGCTAGTTAGAATAATAACTCAAAATTTCCTGAGTCGAAAAATAAGGCATATCGGAAAGATATTCATCTATTAATTTGTTGGGGAATATAGTTATGAGCTCACTGAAGTTCGGGTTTATTCTATTCGGTTTACGAGTTCTCATATGGGTTCAGGCCCTGCTCCACAGTACTTTTCGAGATCGCCTCAAAGAGAAAAACTTTACTGCCCAGATAAAAACGAAAGATAACTCGGTTGGTCGTTGGTTTACATTTAACAACGGAAAAGTTTCCTCTGGAACAGGCGTTCGAGCTAATGCGGATATCGTTTTAACATTTAAAACTTCTGCTATAGCGGTCAGACTTCTACTCCCCCCAATTGATCAACTCGAACAGATAAATGCGATGAAAGATTTTTTGTTAGGGTTAGAGGGCCCTGATGAACTTACCTTGTGGTTCACCCAAACAATAATGCAAACTCAAACTGCTGGCTGGAAATACGGTGTCGATGCAGGTAATGGCATTACTCGGTATACAAATATGACAAATGGAGGCCCAGTTTTTCTCTACGTGAAGAACGATAAACTGATACGAATAACACCTATTGATTTTGACAAATCCGATCCAGATACCTGGAGTATTAAAGCTCGAGGTAAAACTTTCAAACCACCTCGAAAAACATCCTTAGCTCCTCACGGTATGAATTGGAAGAGCATGTTATATTCACCTGATCGGCTTCTTTACCCTATGAAGCGCGTTGACTTTGATCCGAACGGAAAAAGAAATCAGCACAACCGGGGTATCTCAGGATATGAGCGGATCAGCTGGGATGAAGCGTTGGACATTGTCGCCGGAGAAATTAAGCGTATTAAAAAAGAACATGGCCCAGGAGCAATTGCGAACTCCCATGGATCGCATCATACTTGGGGAAACGTTGGATATTATCTAAGTGCCGATTTTAGATTTATTAATGCTGTCGGCATGACCCGCGTCTTACATAATCCTGACAGTTGGGAAGGCTGGTACTGGGGTGCAGCACATCATTGGGGTGGTTCTTTGCGTGTCGGTCAGTCCGAAACATATGGTACGGTCGAAGACTTATTAAAAGAAGCCGAGATGGTCGTATTTTGGGCCAGCAACCCTGACGGAACGAGCGGAGCTTATGGATCATTTGAGGGAACTATTCGCCGCAAATGGCTCAAAGAACTAGATATCGACATCGTTCATGTTGACCCATATTACAATGATACGGCTCAATTTCTAGGGGGCAAATGGTTGGCTCCAAAACCGGCATCATCTCCGGCAATGGCAATGGCTATTGCTCAAGTTTGGATTGAAGAAGATCTCTACGACAAGGACTTTGTTGAAAATCGAACAACTGGTTTTGACAAATGGCGCACCTACATAATGGGTGAAGAGGATGGAGTTCCAAAAACACCGGAATGGGCGGCCCATGAAACGGGCCTAAAGGCAAAAGATATTCGTGCCCTAGCCCGTAAGTGGGGAAATAAAAAGGTTTATCTTGCTGCTGGTGGTTGGGGTAATGGCCATGGCGGAGCCTGCAGAAACGCTACGGGAATTCAATGGGCTAGATCTCTGGTTTGCTTAATAGCTATGCAGGGAATTGGAAAACCGGGTGTAAATATGGGTAATTTACAATGGGGAACACCAGTTGATACAAATTTCTATTTTCCGGGTTATGCTGAAGGGGGTATGTCCGGAGATTTACACCATACGGCTATGTCGGTTGAACTCTATCAGCGTATGCCCCAATTACCTAGTCTAAATACAGTAGAACAAGCTATACCTAGATTATGGCTGCCAGAAGCAATCATGGAGGGAAAAGCTGAGGGCTATGCTTGGGACGGTAAAAGCATAGAAGCTCAATTTAATAAAATTTCCTATCCAAAACCTGGTTATTCACCGGTGAAGATGCTCTATAAAATAGGAGGGTCAATATTTGGAACGATGGCAGACTCGAATAGACATGTAAAAATGTATCAGTCACCAAATCTTGAATTTGTTGTTAGTCAAGCCATATGGAATGAAGGTGAAACAAAGTTCGCTGACATTATTCTACCCGCCTGCACGAACTTTGAGCGCCCAGACATAAGCGAATGGGCCGCACTCGGGGGCTATGCGCACCACGGTCAAACCCAACTTAACAACCGAGTAGCCGTATTTCAGCATCAAGCCATAAAACCAATGGGAGAATCCAAATCCGATTATAAAATTTTTTCAATGATCTGCGAGCGTCTTGGCTTAAGTGCCTATTTTACTGAAGGAATTTCTGAACTTGATTGGGCTAAGCGAATTTTCGATGCTTCAGATCTGCCACAAATTATTTCCTGGAAAGATTTCATCCGAAAAGGCTACGTGGTAATACCACCAGAAAAAGAGAAATTACGGGATCCTCTTTCATGGAACTGGTTTTATGAGGGGCGAAAGAAAGACGTGCCCGAACCGATGCCACTTCCGTCAGATTATAAAGATGGATACTTAGAGGGGCTTCAAACGCAATCCGGAAAAATTGAATTTGAAGCATTGAGCCTGAAACGCTTTGATGCCGGTGACCCTGAACGCCCGCCGATTGTCAAATATTTTAACCCCTTTGATGAAAAACGTGAGAAATTATATCCACTTCGCATGTTGACGCCGCACCCCCGTTATTCGTTCCATACACAAGGTGACGGCAAGGATAGCTTTATTAACAATATTAAGGATCATCGGATTGAAGTCGACGGTTATTATTACTGGATTATTCGGATCAATGGAGAAGACGCTGCTGATCGTGGAATTAAAATGCACGATTTAGTTAAAGTTTACAATGATCAGGCAGGAGTTGTCTGCGCTGCCCTAGTGACACAACGACTTCCCAGAGGGACAATGCATGGTTATGAATCATGTGCAACATATGACCCCCTTGGTGAACCTGGTAAATCGGTTGATCGAGGAGGAGTTTTAAATTTATTAACCCCAAAAAAATCCCAGTTAAAAAAAGGACACTCAATGGGCAACTCAACTGCCCTTGTAGAGGTAGAGTTATGGGATGGTAAGATAGAGCTAGAATCCGAGGTTGAAGCCAATTTTCCTCGCAATATCCATGAACCAATACCAGCTGAATAAAGGAAAAAGAATGGATAAGTGGAATTTGATAATCGACGTAGAGAACTGCACAAACTGCAACATGTGCGTTCTCGCATGCCAGGATGAACATGTAGATAATGATTTTCCAAGCTACGCAGCACCCATGCCAAAACATGGCGCTCGCTGGATTGAAATAATGCGGAAAGAACGCGGGCAGGCGTCAATGATTGACGTGGCATATATGCCCGTGATGTGTAATCACTGCGACAATGCTCCATGCGTCGAGGCGGCAAAAGATGGCGCGGTAACAAAACGGGACGACGGGATTGTCATTATTGATCCCATTAAAGCGAAAGGACAAAAGCACCTCGTTGATAGTTGCCCATACGATAGAATTTGGTGGAATGAAGAATTACAAATACCCCAGACCTGGATTTTTGATGCCCACTTGTTGGATGATGGATGGAAAGAACCAAGAGCCGCATCGGTTTGTGCGACAGGATCCATAGTAGCCAAAAAAGTTAGCGATTCCGAAATGGAAAGAATCGTAGAAGAAGATAGATTGGAGGTTTTAGAGCCTGAAAAAGGTACCAAACCGAGGGTCTACTATAAAAATCTATACCGATATAATAAGTGTTTTATTGGGGGAAGTGTTGCAGTAAGGAATGGTGGTGTCGAGGACTGTATTAAGGATGCTAATGTTCAATTAATTCAGGGATCAGATACCATTTCTGAAACCTCAACAGATGTTTTCGGTGATTTTAAATTTGACAAGCTCGACGAGAATAGTGGGAAATACACGATAACAATTTCGGCCGATGGATACTCGTCAACCTCAATAGACGTTGAATTGAAAGAGAGTACCACTTTGGACGATATATATTTGACCAAAACATAACAACGTATCAAGTTCGCCAGTCAACAGTATATAAGAAAGGGTACAAACATGAATATTATTACAAACGTAATTTTACCACTTGCACTCGCCTTTATCATGTTTTCCCTCGGCCTTGGACTCACCGTGAAAGATTTTACGCGTGTAGCACAACAGCCAAAAGATTTTATTGTGGGGCTACTCTCCCAGGTAATCGTATTGCCGGTGGTTGCTTTTATTTTGGTATCAATCTTTACCGTTTCACCGGAAATAGCCCTTGGAGTCATGATAATAGCTGCAGCGCCAGGAGGAGTAACATCAAATTTGCTTACGTCTTTTGGTCGAGGGGATGTAGCATTATCCATTTCACTTACCGCGATAATCAGTCTTTTATGTGTATTTACAATCCCTGCAGTCGTAGGATATTCATATTCACATTTTTTTAGTGAAACGGTGAAGAATGAGTTTTCTGTAATACGAATTGCTTTTAGTGTATTTGCTATAGTAACCGTACCAGTACTAATTGGATTAACGATTAGGCATACCGCCGAAAACTTTGCCAAAAAATTCATCGATATTTCAAAAAAGATTTCGACAGTTCTTTTTGTAATTGTCCTATTGGGAGCCATCTACAAAGAAAGAAATAACATTGCTGACTATTACATCGATACCGGGCTAATCACCTTTGCCCTTAACATTATTATGCTTGGTATTGCTTGGTCGATAGCAAATATATTCGGCTCTAGTGTGCGACAAAAAATTGCCATCTCGATAGAATGCGGCTTACAGAATGGTACCTTAGCTATTGCTGTTGCTACCCTTCTTTTCGGCGGGGGTCCAGCAGTAATCCCGGCCGCAACTTATAGCCTTACGATGTTTTTCACAGCACTTATTTTTATCTACTTTCTACGTCGCAATGTTCCACCTGAATAAAAAAACAAACGCTCGACTGCTATATGGGCATATTTAGTGAGTCGGGGGAAAATACACTAGCCAAATCAAAAAAACTCGGAAAAATAAAATGCAGCTACGTGTTTTATTTTTCCATGATTTTCCGAAAAGCTGCATTAACTTCTGTAGTATGGTGACGCGCAGCGATATCATTTCCTGGTAAGGGTTCATCGAAAAAGAACTGTGGTAATTCATCATCACCCTCAGTGAAACCGGCTTCTTTATTAAACTGCCATTCTAATTCAAGAGCCTCCCTGCCGAGCTCTTTCATAAATCCTTCTGAAAGGTCAGTCCCGTGGGCATTATTTAATGCTTCTGCTATAAAACCCTGCTGAACATTAGTTACCGAACGACCAAACAAACATAGACCTAAAGAATCAGCGGCAGCACAATCTTCTTGGATATCTAGACTAGCAGCCACCAGTTCTTCTGTAGTTTTATCTTTGCACTGAAAAGTTGGAATGTTACCAGTGGTGTGATCAGCACCCTGAGCTGTCACCATCATTGATATGCCCGTTACCTCAATCTCACGAGGATCATAGGCACTAATTCCCTGTTTCTTTATAACCGGGACCCTAGCCACATTATAGTGCTCTCCGACCCGCGCCGTCCCTTGGGCATATAAACGACCTTTTTCCGTTCCATCTCTAATATCTTCTAATACCTGGGCCATAAATTCATAATCACCAAATTCACCCTCGCCTGCCTCCATCAAAACGCCAATGGTCGCACCCATCTCAATTGTATCTATACCAAGATCATTTGCTATATCATTTAAACGAGCCACATCGTCTGGATCTGTCAACCCACAATTACTGCCAACTAAACCGAGGGTCTCATACTCCAATGGCGAACAAATTTCTTCGCCATTCTTGTCTGCATAAATATTGCTGCACTTAATCATACAGCCGGGCATACACGCATGGGTAGTTTCACCACCCCTCTCCAGGTTTTGCTCTCTAATATATTGACCGCCCAATTTGAACGTGCCCTCATCAGCTTTGACGATTGTGCCGGCACTAAAATTACGGGTCGGCAAGCCTCCAATTTTATTTGTGAAGTCTCCTACCATTGCAGTGCCCAATTTTCTAAAGGCATCAATAGCTGGATCAACGTCAAGCATTTTTGTATATTCTTTAACGGAACTCATATATTTCTTACGATCATTGAATTCTGGCATTTTATTGCGTTCCACAACGATAGCTTTAACTTTCTTTGAACCCATAACAGCTCCAACCCCACCGCGAGCAGCAATGCGGGTCGGGCGTTTTTCGGGGTCCGTAAATGAAATGCCCGCCATCAGACCACCATATTCGCCGACAGGACTGCAGATACCAAGGCTCACTTTATCCCCATATTTTTCATGTAACATTCTAGCTACTTCAAAATTACCTTTTCCAAGATAGGGGGACGCATTTACAAAAGTTATATCGCCTTCCTTAGGTATATGAATAATTATCCAATCGTCGGATACTCCATAAAGCGTAAAACCAGATATGCCCAATTGGCCTAAAGCGAAACCAAATGTACCCCCCGAATTAGCTTCTTTTATTCCTCCTGTTAGGGGACTTTTGCACCCGACACTAAGTCGGTTTGCATTGGAAAAGTTAGAACCAGCAAATGGGCCCGCAGAAAATATCAAAGGATTATCAGGACCCAAAGGATCGGCCGTCGCAGCCCCCTTTTCCAACAAAGTTTTAGCAATAAAATGTCGACCAACTTTAACAGCATCCAAACCACTCAATTCTTCAGTTTCAATTGATTGATCACTGAGGTTAATGTTTAAATATTTACGCATATCACTTAATCCTAATTATTATCAATTGCGGTATAATT
>CAZXGI010000025.1:0-9021 GCA_964639965.1 uncultured Rhodospirillaceae bacterium | reverse complement strand
TGGCAAAATCAGGGCTAATTGAACTATAATCTATTACTCACGAGGTATAAATTACACTTATCGCCTATACTAATACTATATTGCATACAATCTAATATCAATGGTCAACAAAACCAGTTAATTCCTAGCTGTATTAGTTACTTTTATAGTCACAATACCGGGTTATTTCTGATTTCGTCTCGATAAATTTGATCACGTTCATTTTTGGTCAATTTTTCCTCAAAAGGATCCTCATCTTCTTTCCAGTAAATTTTTGCGGCACGTCTAGCCACTCGAGCACGTAGCAAATTCTCTGCTTTAGCCATATTTCTATCTGTAACCCGGCTAAGCCTAGCAGCTCCAAATGATTGATAAATTTCTAAAGCCCTACCAAAAGATTCTGCTGCACCCTCCAAATGCTCGGAATCCTTACTTAACCGTCCAAGTAAGAATAAAGCAGATCCTAAATTATTTTGTGTGGCCGCCCATAACATTGGTGTTTCAAGCCTGCTACGTATCTGCAAAGCTTCTTGGCATGTCAAAACAGCCCGTTCCAATATTTTTGGATTACGAGACAAATCACCCCATACTTGTAACACTTGACCAAGATTATGTTTTAGCTCACTCCATTTTAATGGGTTCTCAAATTTTGAGAAAATGCGCAATGCCGATTGATAGGCTACAACCGACTCTTTTAATAAATCCGTTTCGCCTTTTACAGAATCTAACCGATAAAGTATATTTCCAATACGGCTCTGAATATACCCCCATTCCCGAGGAAATTCAGATATCGTATAGACTTCAAGTATTTCTTTTAAAATATTAATTGTGTTTTCTAAAATTTCTGGATCATTAGATCGCTCTCCCAGTACCTGCCTAATACGGCAAAGATGGAATTGCACGTTCGCCCATGCCATCGGATCAGTATCCTTAGACACAGTATCCGCCACTTCTTGATACACATTGGCTGCTTTGGTGTACCAATTTGAATCACTCATGTGATAGCCAATTAATGCTGTCACATTACCATAACAGACCTGAATAGTATTTTGATCTTGCAGCAAAAGTTCGTGAGGTGGTTCCTGCCTAGTCTGCTGCGCTGATTCTAATGCTGGCAATAAAAGTGGCTTGATCAAAAGTCGCTGAGTTTCGGTTCTCGGTATAACAGCAGAAACAGCAACTGCATAAAAGAGTTTGCTAAATTCTGATCCAAAATTAGTTGGTATCGCGAGACGATCTGAAATTATAAAAACTCCAGGATGATCAACATCTCCAATTGGAGTGATAAAGCGCAAATGAATGACAGTTCCGACCTCATTTACATCGCCCCAAATCAATAGGTCCGCTTTGTCTTTGGCTAACCACTGTCGACCAGTTATTAACGCTGATTGCAGGAACGCGCCCGAATTATTTCCCGAGTTTTCAATAGTAAGAGGCTCGTTATATGCTTTTATGTTTAACTCGGGCCGATCGGATAAGGCACGTATCAGTAAATTTGTCTGAGTACCATCCCCGTCGCCGGATAGGCGAGCGACCCTAAATTCAAGCAAACGTCGTTTATTTGGTGATTTACTGAATAAACTTCTAATAGCGGCCCAGAGGGATGCCTGACCGTTAGATAGATTTCCAGAATCAATAGATAAGGCTGCGATTTTTGGCGTTTGAGTTGGAATATTTAACAAATTTGAGTGAACAGCCATTTCATTGGAATTACGAAGTCTTTCAGCTAAATTTCCAATCACGGATAATGCTACGTCGGGCTTTTCTTTGATAGATGTCAAAAATCCCTCATGTTCTATCACATCTAAAGTTACTGAACCAACTGCCCGAGCTGTAGTGGTTCTTGCCGAACGGTCTAAAATTCCCATCGCACCTATAATAGCACCAGCTGACAATAATTCTAACCTTACGGGACCCCCAGTCGCACTGTTTGGAGCATTTTTTAGAAGCTCAACCTGACCTGAAGAAATGACAAAAGCTGAAGAACTTATATCGCCTTCTTGGAAAATAATCTCACCATTAGAATATTTCTTTTCGTTATTTTTCATTTTCGACATCCAATCGCAATTTCTAACTATATTTATGCAATTATTTTGCCAGTTATGTTATTAACCCTATAATTAATCTGACGTTATATCTTGTTGAAATCAAAACATAATTTCTCTTTTCTTATAACTTCAGTCTAAAGCTCTACCAAATTAGGGCCTATTCAACCACTTGATAGGTAAATTTAACCGAGTTGTGCCAATTCATAGCCTTTAAATGAAGAAAAAAGGAAATTTTTGAGGAAATATATGAAGCAATATAAGTATAATTATCAGAGACACTATTCTAACAGTAATCAAGCCAATCAAAACTCGGGAAATATTTTACAAAGATTAGAAAAAAGCAGGCAAAACAAAGCCGGGACTATCTCTGTAATTGGATGACAATTAAAAAATATTTCCCACTTAACGGTTGTAACAATATTTTATCAACCTAATAGGACTTATATGATTTTTCTTCCATAAATTCAGAACCGAGCAACAAATTAATCTCTCGTTTTAAATTAGCTCTCTTATCATTGGTAAAATAAACTGCACGTGCTAATTCTATAAACGTTTGTGAGAAGTCGTTAATTCTTTCACAGTCCCTTATTCCGTCTTCAATGCACCAAAGTTCTTCGTTTACCGACTTAAGCTCCAACTTTAAAGCATCAAGCTTCGGCGAAGCTGGGATTTCTTTGTCAAGCTTGGATGACAAAATATCTAACTCATGTTGTACGTTGGCGAGCTGAATTTCATCATTTATACGCTCAGATTTAATCAAAAGAATGGTGATTTTATCAATCATCTCACCAGGCGAAACTTCAATCAAAACAGATTTTATAGACATCTACATTTTGCTTTCATTCATTTGATTGATTTCAGCAATATTATTCTTATAAGATTGATTTAAACCTTCAACGTAAACTGACTGAGATGGGAACGCGAATCCGGAACCCGCATTCTCGATGATTTTCATAAAAACTAGCATGTGTTCCTCTACGATATTTCGCCATAAAAGCCAATCTGTTGTATTTGTATAATAATAAAGATTAATGTCCACGCTAGAGGAATTGAAAGCAACCAAATGAACCATTTCTGGAACACTATGATCAACCCGATCATCTTCTGAAATAAATGTCCTAATGTTTTTCAAGATAGTTTCAAATTGATCCGACGTTGTCGAATAAATTAAACCAATATTCATTTTAACACGACGATTTGACATTCTCGACCAATTTGTAATTGCAGCATTTGCTATGACACCGTTTGGGATACTTTGAAGCGCTTTGGAGAATTTCCGAATTTTAACTGTTGAGAGCGTTATCTGCTCAACCGTTCCGTGACCAATGCTAGGCGCCTCAATCCAATCACCAACACTAAAAGCCCTATCAATTAGTATAAGTTTTATGCCTCCAAACAAATTAGAGACCGCATCCTTAGCTGCAAAAGCAAAAGGCAAAGATAAAACACCAATTCCAGCAAAATATGGCCAAGGATTTATTCCCCATTGAGCAAGAACAGCAACAATCCCAGATCCAAACAAAAACACCTTCAGAAATTTGAGGAGATAATTTTTTACTTCATTAGCAACGGGTCCAGCAAGTCTAGCCAATACACGATCGAAGAGTATAGATATTGGATCCACCAGCCGAAAACCAGTCCAGAAAATGGTAAAGGCAATTAATGATTTTATTATACGGATTAATATTTCTTCGGTATGGGGCCCAAAAGAAATCCAATTAACGGCAAAAGAGAGCCCGATAATAAAGAACAAAAACATAATCGGTTGCTGCAATGACTTAATAATTTTATCATCAATATCAGTTTCGGTAAGTTGAGCCCAACGCGAGAGACGAGAGATTACTGCACGAGCTACGAACTTTCGCATAAGAATAAAAATAAATAGGACAATTGCAGCAACAGCCATTTCGCGAACGGTAATTCCAAAGAAATCACTGGTCCAAACTAACTTAAATTCATCCATTATAAATCCCAGACGTTTTTGACAGCTGTTTTACCCCATTAGCGTTATTTGTATTGGCCGAAATCATTATTTTCAACCATTTCTTCCAACTCTTCCTTCGTCTCAGCACCAATGACTTGTTTGGCTGTATGATAACTAAACCCAGCACGAGCCAATTTAGCCAAGTCTTTTTCTAAGGATCTGTTCAGTTTATCTGCCGGTTCTCGAAAAAGACCTAAACGACGCTTTCGAGAAAATATTATTGCAGCTATTAGTTCAGGGTCCTCAAGATCGCATTCTATATGCGCTAAACTTTCGTTAACAACCTCAATCGACAGGCCTTTTTTCAAGAGCCTTGCACGCATTACACGCTCAGACAATCCGCGACGCCTAAAGCTAACGACCTGAACCTTGGCAAAATGCAGATCATCTAATAAACCGATCTCAATAAATCGCGATATTAGCTGGTCAACTATCTCTGCCCCCTTTTCAAAGCTAGTGTTGTGAAACTTTGCCGACCGGGCAACACGTCGCATCATTACTTTGCGGAAATTCTCACTGGAAGAAGAAAAACGTTGCAAGTAATATAGTGCCGCATTCTCGATTGAATTTTGCGTCACTTTTCGAGGGCCTTTCCTCTTTCGTGGTTCTAGTTTAAGGTGCTGTGTCACGAAACTCGTTATATAATTATATTTTGATTTAACTTACCATACATATACCAATTTGTTCTTAATCCTGATACCCAATAGCGAAAATTTAATTTGCCTAATTCTAAGCATAAAGCCAAAATGGATATATTAACCATGTTGGAAAATCGACCCCAAACAGGTCCAGCAAATGGAAACCGTAATTGGGTTGGCTTGAAAACACTTTATTTCAGAGAAACGTCACGATTCTTAAAGGTTTATATTCAAACTATAATAGCGCCCGTGATCACTACGCTAATTTTCCTAACAATTTTCTCACTAGCAATCGGCCCCTTACGAGGAAATATAAACAGTATACCCTTTATTCAATTTCTTGCCCCAGGCCTAATCATGATGGCGATAATACAAAATGCATTTGCAAATGCCACGTCTTCACTCATGGGCGCCAAAATGCAAGGAAATATTGTTGATACCCTAATGCCTCCTTTAACCTCGCACGAATTAGTTTTTGCTTATGCTGCAGGGGGTGCCACCCGGGGCCTAATAGTTGGCATTGCTGTTACAGTAGCCATGAACCCATTCACCTTGTTAATACCAGATAATATATTCCTCATATTATTCCATTCAATCGCGGCTTCTTATATGATGGCTATACTTGGCATAATCAGTGGAATTTGGGCCGAGAAAACTGAACATATGGCATTAATAACAGGCTTCATCGTCACTCCCCTTTCATTTCTTTCTGGCACTTTCTATTCAATTGAACGCTTGCCCGAGTTTCTCCAAAATCTTACCATGTTTAATCCATTTTTTTATTGCATCGATGGTTTCCGTACAGGATTTATTGGTTATTCTGATGGCCCTATTTTACAAGGGGTGGTAGTCATGTGCGGAGTAAATATTGCACTTTGGGTCTTATGTCATCGATTAATTGCCAGTGGTTACAAATTAAAGGAATAAAATTGTCATCCAAAATTAACACACGTGGATTTAGGCCGGTAGTAAAAGGACCGAATTGGCGAGGAATTTGGACACTCTATGCCAAAGAGGTACACCGGTACTTTAAAATATTTGGCCAAACTTTACTTGCGCC
Source organism: uncultured Rhodospirillaceae bacterium (assembly GCA_964639965.1). Classification (GTDB taxonomy): domain Bacteria; phylum Pseudomonadota; class Alphaproteobacteria; order Rhodospirillales; family UBA2165; genus TMED23. The sequence goes on along the minus strand of CAZXGI010000025.1, from coordinate 3,312 downwards.
AATTATTACAGCGCTCCTATTTTTAATAGTTTTCGGGATAGTATTTGGTGATGGTCGGACGGTTGGAGAGTTAACATATATTGAATTTTTAGCACCTGGCCTCTTGATGATGACAATCCTGCAGAACGCATTTGCCAACACATCAACATCCATCATTAGCCAAAAAGTAAATGACAGTATAGTTGATACTCTTATGCCTCCTCTAAGTCCTTTAGAGCTAACAATTGGCTTTATACTAGGGGGCGCTACACGCGGTCTAATGGTCGCGATAGGCGTCGGGATAAGCCTTGCGGTCGTTGTACCGATTTCTTTCCAAAATCTGGGTGCTGTTATATTTTTTGCTTTTGGGGCGGCAATTATGATGGGCTCAATGGGCATGATGACTGGTATCTGGGCCGAAAAATTTGACCATGTGTCAACTGTTACCAATTTTATTATTCTACCACTTTCTTTTTTAAGTGGTACATTTTTCCCAATAAGTCGATTCCCTGATGCTTTGCAAATAGCCAGCTTCTACAACCCCTTCTTTTATTTAATAGACGGTCTTCGTTTTGGGTTCACAAATCAATCAACAGGACCGATTGCAATCGGAGTTTTTTTTATTGTAATTATCAATGTTTTTCTCTGGTTAACTTGTTATTGGATGCTGCGAGCCGGATACAAAATTAAGGATTAAATCGGTGATGAATATTGAGACACGCCCCCGACTTGGGCTCTGTAACACGCTGGGAACATGGTCACTCTACCGCCGGGAAGTATTACGTTTTTTTAAAATAGCCGGGCAAACTTTTTTTGCACCGGTGATAACAGCTTTATTATTCTTGGCTATTTTCAATTTGGCCTTTGCCGGCCAAGGGCGTTCGGCAGGTGATGTGCCATTCATCCAATTTCTTGTTCCGGGATTAATTTTAATGGCGGTGATGACAGCTTCTTTCGCCAATGCCTCATTTTCTTTAATGTTTGAAAAGATTGTTGAGACCATTGTCGATACATTGATGCCTCCAATGTCCCCAGGCGAACTAACAATTGGTTATGTTTTAGCAAGTACTACTCGCGGACTATTAGTTGGAATTGCAGTTTTGATCGGCATGCTGATTTTTACCAAGGTCCAAATTCACTCATGGATTTTCATTTTATTTCATGCCATTGCCGCTTCAATGTTAATGTCCGTTCTGGGCCTAATTACTGCCATATGGGCTGAAAAAATAGATCATGTTGCGTCAATCAATAACTTTGTTATCCTTCCCCTTACCTTTTTGTCCGGCACATTCTATTCAACGCAACATCTTCCAGAAATTTTCCAGAAAGTGGCATATTTTAATCCTTTTTTCTATGTAATTGACGGTTTTCGTTATGGCTTTATAGGGATCCATGATGGTAATCTAATTTTAGGTATCTTAATACTAACCATTCTGATAATTTTTTTCTGGTCTAGCTGTGTAATACTTTTTGCCAGTGGTTTTAAACTTAAGTCATAAAAATTTTTTTATATGGGTCTGAAAGAAAAGAATTACAACTTAATATACTCAAACGTTAATAATAATTTATTGCAGGTCGTCCAATCTTATTGACAAGTGAAAGAGAGATCCAGATACTCCGTCGTTTTGCATATTAATGTTTCACTATAAGCTGTTTGTATAATTTTCCTGGAGGATAACGTGACATCTGCAATCATGCCAACATATGCACCGGCCGACATTTCTTTCGAGTATGGTGAAGGCGTTTATTTGTTTTCACCTGAAGGAAAAAAATATATCGACTTTGGAGCGGGTATCGCAGTGAGCTCTCTCGGCCATTCCCACCCTCATTTAATCGATGCAATTCAAAAACAAGCGGGTAAGGTTATTCATTATTCAAATCTTTATAAAATACCTAACCAAGAGGTCTTGGCCCAAAGACTGGTCGATAATAGCTTTGCAAGCTCGGTTTTCTTCTGCAATTCAGGTGCTGAAGCCATAGAGTGTGGAATAAAAATAGTTAGACGTTATCACGATCAAAACGGTAACCCTAATAAGAACCGAATCATAACTTGTTCTGAGGGCTTTCACGGCCGAACATTAGCGACTCTTTCAGCTGCCAAAAATGAAAAACATACATCAGGTTTTTTCCCGATGCTTGATGGATTTGACCAGGTGCCTTTTAATGATTTAGACAAAATGCAATACGCCATCACCGATCAGACAGCCGCAATCTTAATTGAACCCATTCAGGGAGAGGGGGGAATAAACAATGCCGATCCGAATTATCTTAAACAATTAAGAAGTATCGCCGATGAAGCTGGTATCCTTTTGTTCATGGATGAGGTTCAGACTGGTATCGGCAGAACTGGTAAGCTATTTGCCCATGAATGGGCCAAAATACAACCCGATGTTATGGCAATTGCTAAAGGGCTAGGCGGTGGATTTCCAGTAGGTGCCTGCTTGGCCAATAAAAAAACAACTGATGCCATGGCCCCCGGAACCCACGGATCCACTTTTGGTGGCAACCCAATGGCTTCTGCCGCTGCGAACGCAGTTTTAGATATTGTCTTAGACGACAGGTTTTTAGATAACGTTTTTCAAAATGGTATATATTTAAATAACCAACTTGAAATAGTTGCGGCTAAGCATAAATTTCTTGGCAAAACGCGAGGCCAAGGCCTCTTAGTTGGGATAGTTTGTGACGAAAATGTCGTTAATACCGAAATTGTCAAGGTGGCAGAAACTCAGGGAGTGCTGACAGTACCAGCAGGTAATAATGTCATTAGAATTATCCCCCCGTTAACAGTCACTAAAGCTGAGATAGACGAAGGCTTGACTCTTTTTGATCAAGCCTGTCATGACTTCAGTTGATGAAAGAATGAATAATGTCAAAAAAACAAACCCCTAGACATTTTCTCGATATCAATCAATTCAGTAACGCAACTTTACGCTTAATCTTAAATAAAGCGATTGAATTAAAAAAAGCTGGACGAGGCCATGAAAAACCCTTGCTTAATCATACGCTAGTACTAATCTTTGAAAAATCTTCGACCCGAACCCGGGTCTCATTTGAGATTGGAATGAGACAATTAGGGGGCGACGTAATAGTTCTGGGCACCCGGGATTCACAAATGGGCAGAGGTGAAACCGTTGACGATACGGCACGCGTTCTTTCTCGATTTGCTGATGCCATAATGATCCGCACAGACTCTCACCAAAAACTCGAATCGCTCGCAAAGAATTCGTCGGTTCCTGTTATTAACGGCCTAACTGATGATAGCCATCCCTGTCAAATTATGGCCGACATTATGACTTTTGAAGAATATCGCGGTTCAATTGAAGGCAAAACAAT
>CAZXGI010000024.1:0-36590 GCA_964639965.1 uncultured Rhodospirillaceae bacterium | reverse complement strand
TTGCAAGCACAAGATATTTTGTCTAAATCAGCTAAACTTGAAGCCGAAGTAAAAGCCTTATCAGAAATTCTAGAAACTAACGATCGTAATCTCTGGCCACCCCTAATTGATGCTTTAACGGTTGAAGCAGGATTGGAAAGTGCCTTAGGAGCAGCTCTGGGCGATGACCTCAATGCTTCAACAAATGAATCAGCCCCCATTCATTGGCGTGAATTGGAAAAAATTAATACCTATCCTTCTCTACCTGAAGGAGCAGATCCCTTAAGCAACTACGTCAAAGGCCCCAAAGCTCTGCTTAGCAGATTGTCTCAAATTGGTATTGTCTCTGACACCAATTCAGGTTGGCATTTAGCTAAAAAACTTGAGCAAGGCCAACGCCTGATTACACTCGACGGTGCTTTCTGGCGTTGGGATGGATTTTCAGCGGCGGCAGAAGCGCCAACCCCAGCAGCTATGCGACTTCAACAACGTAACCGCCTTTCAAAAGCCCGAAGAGATCTGGAACAAGCCAAAAAACAAAATAATATTGCAAAATCAAATATAGAGGCCGCGCAAAAACAGACTGAGAAAAGCCTTAAAGATGAGAAATTTGCCCGCGACGCCATACGCGACGCCGAAATAAAACGAGATTTAGCTCAGAACGAATTAGCACAGTTACAACGCCAAACACTAGAGAATGATACCAAGATTTCTGCTCTGGAAAACAATGCTATGATTATTGCTGCCGATCTTAAGGAAGCAGAAAAATCCCAAAATGACCTTACCCAAATAGAAATTAAGGCTGAAGATTTAGAGGAAAGTCGTAAACAGGTAAATTCGCTTCGGGCAATCGTTGCTAAAAAACGTACCAAGTTTGTTGAGGCACAGTCAAATTACGATACTGTAAATAATAAGGCTGAGGAACGAAAAAATCGCCTACAAGCAATAAAAAGCCAAATGACCAACTGGAATTCTAGGAAAGAAGAAGCACTCATACAATTAGATGAGCGAACCGAAAGAAAAAAAGCGCTTGAAACTGAGCAAGAATACATAGCTCAACAACCAACAGAGATTAGACGTCGTCATGATGAAATACTTCATAAAGTAGAAGAAGCGGAAACGCATCGGAATAAAGCTGCTGATAGTCTGGCTGAAGCGGAAACCACACTGGCAAATGCCGATCGTAATCTGCGTGAGGCTGAGACCAAACTTTCAACACTTCGAGAACAACGGGTCCGAACGGAAGCAAGTGTTGATCAAACTGAACTAGCTTCCAAAGCATTAATTGAGCGTATTTCAGACCGTCTAAATTGCAGTCCTGATGAGTTGTATGAATTTTCGGGTATTGAAATAGGTGCTGAACTTCCCGAGACCGAAAAAGCTGAAAAAAGAGTTGAGCGCCTGCTAAGAGAACGCGAAAATATGGGTCCTGTTAATTTATTAGCAGAATCCGAGGCGGAAGAACTTACCGAACAAATACAGACACTGAAAAAAGAACGCGAAGACCTTATTAATGCAGTTAGTAAACTAAGGAGGGGTATTAATGAGCTCAATCGTGAAGGCCGACAACGCCTTTTAGAGTCATTTGAAGAAGTAAATAAACACTTTCAGAAGCTTTTTGTTCGTTTATTCGGTGGTGGCAGAGCGCATATAGAGCTAATTGAATCGGAGGATCCCCTAGATGCTGGCCTAGAGATCATGGCAAGCCCACCGGGTAAACGTCTCCAAGTACTTTCTCTTTTATCTGGCGGGGAACAGGCCTTAACAGCACTATCACTTTTATTTGCGGTATTCATGCAGAACCCGGCGCCTATCTGCGTTTTAGATGAAGTCGATGCCCCTCTTGACGATACAAATGTCGATCGATTTTGCACTATGGTTGACGAATTAGCCCTAAATCTCTCCACAAGATTTTTAGTGGTCACTCATCACCGGATGACAATGGCGAGAATGGAGCGCCTTTTTGGTGTAACTATGGGTGAACAAGGAGTTTCCCAACTCGTATCAGTGAGCTTAGGCGAGGCTATCGAGTTACGTGACATAGCTTGAGAACAAGAATGAAATATAATACAATTATTTCAATATGTTATATAATTCCCTATGGTTTCTAATGAATCTTGACAGGCCTTTGACAGAAAGTTATGTTCCGTCTCAAGTTGAGCACAAATGTTTTGCAGCAAAGTGGTTTTGCATTGGCCCTCACATAGCAATATGGGCATTCTCAGATGAACAAAGATATCATTCTCCCGGTCCAAAATGATTAAAGAAAAAGACCCAACGGACTTTGATATTCGTTTACAGAATGCACGAGATTTAAATAATAAATTCACGGATAGTGACGATGCTAAACTACCCGAAGATGGAAAAGCCAAAGCAATACGAATAAGCACGGAACTAATTGTTGCAGTCGCTGTTGGAGGTGGAATAGGTTTTTTGATAGATAGTTGGCTAGAGACGAAACCTTGGTTCCTACTTGGATTTCTATTATTAGGTAATGCTGCTGGTTTATGGAATATTTATAGGTTAATGAATGGCCATAGATACAAAATTGGTTTTGCTCATGGTAAAACAGCAAAAACAAAAAAATAGAGCACAAAAAGGAACCACACGTGGCTGATGCACATAACCCTCTTGATCAATTCGTAATTCAAACTTGGATACCAATCAAGATTGGTGACTTTGACGTATCGTTTACAAATTCTTCTGCTTTCATGGTGTTAGCGGTAATTTGCGCAAGCGCCCTTATGATTTTGTCTGTTAGACCTCGAACTGGTGTACCTGGGAGATGGCAATTACTTGCAGAATTGTCATACCAATTTATAGCGAGAATGGTCAACGATAATATTGGAAAAGAAGGTCGAGCCTATTTTCCACTAATTTTTTCAATTTTTGTGTTTGTTCTTTTTGGCAATTTAATTGGTATGATACCCTACAGTTTCACTTTTACTAGTCATATTGCGGTAACCCTGACGATGGCACTAGTGATTTTTATTCTAGTTACATTCATCGCACTTTTTAAACACGGCCTAAAATTTTTCTCATTTTTTCTGCCAGAAGGAGTGCCAATTATACTTTCGCCTCTAATGGTAGTAATTGAAGTAATATCCTATTTTACTCGTCCATTCAGTCTTAGTGTACGATTATTCGCAAACATGATGGCCGGTCACACATTGTTAAAAGTTATTGGGGGCTTTGTCGTTCCACTAGGTATATTTGGCATAGTGCCCATAGCTGGTTTAGTGGCTGTTATGGGATTAGAATTCCTTATCGCATTTTTGCAAGCCTATATTTTCACTATACTGACTTGCATATATATCAATGATGCGATTCACTTGCACTAATACGAACTTACACATTCTACAATCATTTGTTAAAAACTACCAAAAGGAAATTATAAAATGGAATTAGAAGCAGCAAAAATGATCGGAGCTGGTTTGGCAACTTTAGGTTTTATTGGACCTGGCATTGGTATTGGTCTTATTTGGGCGGCCTTGATCAGTTCTGTTGGACGCAATCCTGGAGCAGCAGATGCCGTAACAACGACGGCCTGGGTTTCTTTTGCTCTAGTTGAGGCTCTAGCTATTTTCGCCTTGGCAATTGCTCTACTAATACTCTTTGGTTAACTGTCAGAAGATTCTAGATTAAGATATTAGGCTAAAAAAATGCCACAATTAGATATCTCAGCATTTGCGCCGCAAATAATTTGGCTCATCATAACATTTTTAATACTTTACATTCTGATGAGCAAAATAGCACTGCCGCGGATTGGTAATATATTAGAGCAACGACAAGCACGGATCGATGATAACCTGGAGATGGCCCAGAACCTCAGAAAAGAATCTGATGTTGATGCTGAATCTTATGAGAAAACAATAGAGGAGGCTCAAGAAAAGGCGCGAAGAATCATTCAAGAAACAGCTAACGAAATGTCAATTGAATCATCACGGCGACAAGAAGAACTAGGAATACGGTTATCAAACGAATTAGAAGTAGCAGAAGACCGGATTTCTGAGGTTAAAGTCGCTACCATAAAAAAAATTCATGAATTAGCCGAAGGTGTTACATCAGATATAATGAAAACACTGATAGAAGAAAAACCCTCAAAAAAAGAACTAAAACAGGCTATTTCAATGGCTGTAGAGGCGTCAAATAAGGGAGACATAAAATGATTTCATATGCTTATGCGGCAAGCAGTGAGATGCCCAACCAAACAATTTTTGCCAGCCCTTCATTTTGGGTCGCAATAGCATTTATTGTTTTTGTAGTAATTTTTGCAAAACCCGTTTGGAAGTTTTCAACAAAGGCATTAGATAGAAAAATTAGTGCAATAGAAGCTTCAATCGAAGAAGCAGCAAACCTTAGAGAAGAGGCACAGGATCTTCTTGCAAAATATAAACGTAAATTAGTCGACGCTGAAGACGAAGCCGAGGCTCTCGTTGGTCAAGCTCGTAAAGAGGCTTCAACACTTAAGGCAAGGATGATAAAGGAGCTTGAGGCTTCACTTGAACGCCGCGAAAAACTAGCAATTGATCGTATAGCCCAAGCAGAAAAAGATGCCACCTCAGAGATCAGTATTATGACAGCCGAAGTTTCCTTGACAGCAACTCGTCGGCTTTTAATCGAAAATATTAATGAAAAAAAGGCGAACGATTTAATAGATTGTTCGATTGAAGAACTAGCAGAAAAACTTAATTGAACAAAACCATTTTATAGGGAGTTTCTAATTTGGTACGTCGCATCTCCTACTAAACAAAAAGAACACTAACCCTGATTGCGCAAAATATATTTAATAAAAAAAATAATAGGGAAATTAGATAATAACCTTTAAATATAAGGTTCAACTACCTCGGATTAACTCTAGCCATTGGAACTCAGAAAGCAGGTCCAAACCAAGCTCCCTTGCTTTCTTAGCCTTAGACCCAGCCCCTTCACCGACCACAACGATATCAGTTTTTTTTGATACCGAACCAGATACCTTGGCACCAAGCTGCTCGGCTCGAGCCTTAGCCTCCCCCCGAGTGACTTTTTCAAGTGTACCTGTAAAAACAATAATCTTTCCCGAAATAGGGGATTCTCTTTCTTTAGGTAAAATGAATTCTTGAATATTAATTTGTGTAACAAAATCGTCCAGTAAGGCTTGATTATTGTTATCGTTAAAAAAACTTATCAAGTCATTTGCAACTAAAGGCCCAATTCCATCTATATTACTAAGATCCGCAAAAGCTTCAGAACCCACGACCGAAGCTGAAACCATAGCTGTGCGGAGAGCATCAATTGAAATGTAATGCCTGGCCAAAAGTCGAGCGGTTGCCTCTCCAATCTGACGAATACCTAGGGCAAATATAAAACGATCCAGAGTAACATTGCGGCGATTATCTATCGCTGCCAGCAAGTTCTGAACTGATTTATCGCCCCATCCATCTCGATCACGCAATTCAGACGCATGGTCTTTTAAATGAAAAATATCAACGGTTGTTTTAATCAAGCCTTCCTCAAAAAAGCCTTCCACATGTTTATTACCAAAACCGTCAATATCAAACGCACCACGAGAAACAAAATGTTTGATACGTTCGACTAGTTGAGCAGGACAAGCTGTGCCATCACTACACCGTCGAACGGCTTCACCCTCATCGCGTATAGCAACCGACCCGCATGCAGGACAAGTATTTGGGTAGATGAATGGTGAGGTGTTTTCTGGACGCTTATCCAAAACCACTTCCACGATCTGCGGTATGACATCACCGGCACGCTGGATTACCACCGTATCACCGACCCGAATATCTTTACGCGCAATTTCATCTTCGTTATGCAAGGTTGCATTAGACACGACCACTCCACCTACGTTAACAGCCGCTAATTTTGCAACCGGCGTCAAAGATCCAGTCCGACCAACCTGAATATCAATCTCCTTCACAATTGTCTGAGCTTGTTCTGCCGGGAATTTATGGGCAACTGCCCAGCGAGGAGCTCGGCTAATAAAACCTAAACGTTCCTGCCAATCAATCCTGTTGACCTTATAAACTACGCCATCAATATCATAGTCAAGGGTTGCGCGTCGCTCGGAAATATTATTATAGGCATCTATCAATGAAGAATAATCTTTGCATAGACAGGTTAGAGCATTTACCTTAAAACCCCATAATTTTAGTTGTTCGAGAAAAGACCATTGTGTATTAACAATAGGCTCACTCAGCTCACCCCATGCGTAAGCAAAAAATTTTAAAGGTCTAGATGCCGTTATGGTTGCATCTAACTGGCGCAAAGAACCAGCAGCGGCATTTCTTGGATTCGCAAACTCTTTAGAACCCATTTTGGATTGACGCCGATTAAGCTCATCAAAATCTGATTTAGCAAGATAAATCTCTCCGCGAATTTCCACCACATCAGGTGCAGAACCTGCCAATTTGAATGGTATCTCTTTGATTGTTCTGATATTTTCAGTTACATCCTCTCCTACAGAGCCATCCCCGCGAGTTGCAGCTGAGACAAATGAACCTCTCTCATAACGTAGCGTAATAGATAACCCGTCGATTTTCGGCTCCGCCAGAACTTCAAGATTTATATTGGGATCATCTGTTAATTCTTTTAAAAACCGTCTGATACTGGAAAGAAAATCAATTAGATCGTCCTCAGAAAATAAATTGCCCAGAGACAACATTGGTTTAGAATGATAAACTTTAGCGAAGCCGCTCGAAGGAAATATTCCCACCATGTTCGAGGGGCTATCTTTTCTAATTAAATTTGGAAAAGCAGACTCAATTTTTAGGTTACGTTGACGCAACATATCGTATTCACTATCTGAAATTATCGGAGCGTCATTTTGGTAGTAAGCTTCGTCATGGAAAGAAATTTCCTTAGCCAATAGTTCTAATTGGCTACGGGCTTCTTTCTCAGTCATGGCTTCTATTGATTTCTCCTCATCGGTCATTGAGCTGTATCAATCCAATCATTAGATTTTAACAAACTTTCAGCAGCAGCTCGGGCCTCCTTAGTAATATTCGTACCGGATAACATACGAGCGATTTCTTCTGTACGAATACTACCGGATAATTCGTCTACATGAGTAATATTACCCTCCTTTTTAGAAATTTTACTGATCTGAAAATGGGTATTGCCGCGGGCAGCAACTTGAGGTGAGTGTGTCACAACCAATACTTGCGATTTTTTTGCGAGACAGCCCAAGCGTTCACCAACAGCAGCTGCTGCAGCCCCTCCAATCCCCGAATCAACTTCGTCAAAAATGACCGTGGGTACTGCATAAGCATTTGCCAACACAACTTTTAAAGCTAATGTAATTCGTGCCAACTCTCCCCCCGAAGCAATTTTTTGAATTGGCCCCATTTCAGTATTTGGATTAGTCTTAACCTTAAATGCGATGTGCTCCATACCAAATTCGTTCCAGTCACCTTCCTCGAGCACCAATATTTCTGTGTGGAAACTTGCCCCGTCTAATTTTAATGGCGCCAACTCAACGGTTACGGCCATATCAAGTTTTTTGATCGCTTTCTTACGTTCTTTAGAAAGCGTGCCTGCAACCTCAATATAATCTGTTTTTGCTCGCTCAACCCCTTTACGTAAAACATCAAGATTACTAGCGCTATTGTTGAGAATAGACAATTGCTCTTGCATCTCTAATAAAAACATTGGTAATTTTTCTACTTCAACATTATGCTTTCGGGCTAAACCTCGCAGTTTAAATAAACGCTGCTCAATTCTTTCTAGTTCCATGGGATCTAAGGTAATAACGGATGATAATCTCTCTAATTCACTGATACCCTCATTGGTTTCTATTAATGCTCTATCCAAAGATGCTAGTGCATCATCAAATTTGTCGCCACCGTTATCCGCAATCCTCTGAACCTTCTGGATAACAGAACGTAGCGTAGCATCAATTCCATTTGCATTCTCAAGTTCTCTAAAAACCTCCTTGAGGGATTCGATTGATTTCTCTGCATTCATAAGAAAATTACGGTTATCAGCTAATTCGAGTTCTTCATCTGGTTTCGGATCCAGTTCGGTTAACTCTTCGATTGAATGTTTGAGAAATTTCTCTTCCTTAGTTGCCTTTTCAATATTTTTTTCCGCTTCTTCATAGTCATATTCGGCCATACGCCAAGCTTTAAATGCTTCATCCACCAGAATTAATAGATCTTTGTAACCACCATATGAATCAACAAAACCTCGATGGGTAGTTGGATCCAGTAATCCATGAGACTCCAGTTGGCCGTGTATTTCAACTAAGTGACTACCAATTTGGCGCAGCAGGGCGATACTCACAGCTTGATCATCTATAAACGCTCGAGATGGACCACCGGTTGAAATGAGTCGACGTAAAATAAAATTTTGAGCGACAGTAATCCCATATTCGGAAAGTGTATTATTAATTGAAGACGTATCTAGAATCTCAAATTCGGCCGTTATTATGCCCTGATCTGCACCTTTTCGTATTAGTTCATTGTCGGCCCTAGCGCCAATAGCCATACTTAATGCATCCAATAAAATTGATTTACCTGAACCTGTTTCTCCAGTAAGGACACCAAGCCCAGAAACAAAACTCAGATCCAGACGTTCAATTAGCAAAATGTCTCGAATAGAGAGAGTTCGGAGCATAACAAAAAATTATCCCAGAGTTAGAGGTTAAATCAAGAATTTCAATCAAAGGGCCAATACCAACGACCTTCCTTATTTTTTTTCCTAATTGATTTCCTTTCAACCATCTCGTAAGAATCTATATACCATTCACTACCTGGGAAATTATGACCCAAAACCGATGCTGTTTTCTTTGCTTCTTTAATCAAACCCAATGCTAGATAGGATTCTGTCAATCGATGTAATGCTTCTGGCACATGGGTTGTGGTCTGATAACTATCAATGACTTTCTTAAAACGATTTATGGCTCCGAGATGAAGGCCTTGGTTCTCGTAATAGCGGCCAATTTCCATTTCCTTACCGGCTAAGTGATCAAGGGTAAGATCAATCTTGACGGCTGAATCCCGTGAATATTTACTATCAGGGAAACGCACAATAATTTCTCGAAGGGCTTTCATAGCTAACTTAGTCATTTGCTGGTCTCTACCAATATCAGAAATCTGCTCATAATAACACAGCGCCTTGAGATAATAGGCGTATGGCACATCTTTGTTTGAAGGGTGGATCGAAATAAATCTATCTAAAGCAATTATTGCTTCATCGTAGCTATTATTCTGGTAAAAACTAAAACCCGACATCAGTTGGGCCTTGGTTGCCCAAATCGAATAAGGATGCTGCCGGTCAACTTCCGTAAATGCCTTTGCTGATTTCTCGTATTCACCAGCATCCAAAGCAGCTAATGCTTTATTATACAAAATCTCAACAGGCTCCTCAAGATAGACTTCTTCTTCGGCAGCACAAGCGACCAAAAAATAAAGTATACAAAAGCTCAACAAGGCCTTAATGAAAGTCATTAACATGCACCATTTCAAATTAAGGAATGGCTGAATTATATCACGTTTCTCTCATTTGTCTGCTCAAATTGAACAAAGTTAAGTAAAATAAAGGATAATGGACCCAATATAAAATCCGGATCAAGATCAAACCGCAGCTAAGCTGATATCGCTATTAAATCCTCGGTCGAATTATTAACTAGCATATTTTCAGTATTAGCTTTTTCTCCAAGATCTATATATCGCCAAGTTGATTTATCAGCAAATAAGGCTCTCAACAATTTATTAGTCAAAGCATGACCAGAGCGCACACCTTTGTAACGGCCTTGAAGAAAACCACCGGCCGTATACAAATCTCCTACAGCATCAAGAACCTTATGCCTCACAAATTCATCATTATACCGCAAACCATCCTCATTAAGGACTTTATCGCCAGCAACAATCACCGCGTTATCAAGCGAACCACCTAAACCAAGACCCGCTGCCCTGAGCTTTTCAACCTCATGCATAAAACCAAACGTACGGGCTCGCGCAACCTCTTTCTTAAAATTACCATTAACCATATTTACTGAAATAGTTTGATTTGCAACAATCTCACTATCAAAATCTATCTCAAACATTACTGAAAAGGTATCACTTGGGGTTAACTCGGCCATTTTATCACCATTCTCAACACGAACTGGCTTCAAAACTTCTATAATGCGCCGATAAGCTTCTTGCTCTAATAGACCAGCACATTCAATCAAGAACACAAAAGGCTGTGCACTGCCATCCATAACCGGGACTTCAGGCCCGTTTAAATCAATATAAACATTATCAACACCACAACCTGCTAGAGCTGACATGAGATGTTCAATTGTGCTTACCGTTACACCGTCAGCGTTGGAGATCGTAGTACACATCCGTGTATCGATAACATTCTCCCAATTGGCAAGAATTTCCTTTGATCCAGGTAAATCGATGCGCCGAAAAACGATTCCTGTATCAGCATCAGCTGGACGCAATGTCAGTGAAACCTTATCACCACCATGAAGTGATACCCCGACGCAATTAATTGAGCGACGAAGTGTATTTTGCCTAATTGAAGCATTTATTCTTTCTGACGACGAAATTTGTTCAAAATCGCTAGAGATACTATCCTGACCAATATGATTCATATTTTTTCTTAAGCTTTCTTTATCCCCTAAGTCTTCACCAAAATCAAAACAGGGGCAACCCAATGATCTGGACAACTTGTAACAACGATAGCTTAAGCATTCAAATCAACTAATATTGCAAATTATTACGCATTGATTCACATATGTTTCAAATAATCCTAATTTGCTTGGCGTCGTAAAAAAGCTGGTATATCAAGGGGATCGTCTATGTTTTTTCCCCTATCAAGCCGATCTGCAGGATCAAGATCACCCAATAAAATTTGTGAATTAGCTTCTTCTTCAGCATTTACTTCAATACGATCTTCGTTTGATTCGGACGATGATTCATTAACTGTTTCGATGACAATTTTAGTATTTAAATTAGGCGGTTCCTCATTGACCGAATCTAATTCGGCCTTAGAGTCATTTTGCAAATCAACAGAAATCTTTTGCTTAAGCCCAGGTTCTTGGTGGGCATTAGTTGCAATATCCTTAATGTCAACTTTATCAGGAACACTCTCCTTATCTTCTTTTGGGCCATCTTCGGCGGTAACTTGTGTTTGAGACACAGATGTTTCTTGCTTTAAATTATCATCCATTCGTCGCTTATTTCCTCGGGCAACACCTGTTACCCGTTCGAATAAGTTCATAGCACTACTTTTCCGAGGAGCTTCGACAATTTCCGTCTTCTTTTTAGCATTCAACATATCAGCAGCTGCAAATGGATCAGCTGGCGTTGTAGAGGCCAACCCATTTGACGGTTCAGCCGGAATAAAAACATCTTCATCAACCTTCTTTTCTGATAGAAAACCTGGTATCTCATCGTCTTCCAACAAAGTATCTTCCCGAATAGGACCTTCGGCTTGAGCCGGTTTCATTTGGAGCTTTTCATGTAAAATAGCCTCATTTACCGATTTAACTTCAATTTCATCTACCAAGGTATCTTCTAACTTTGATTTTTCTTCTTTCAAAATTGCTCCATTCTGGCGCTTAAGCTCAATAGTTTCCCCAGACTCCTGTGAATTTTTTGTTGACTGGATTTTTTGAGGTAATACTTCTGCGACCGGCCGCATTGTGGGTTCAGATTTAATTGCTGAATTTGAATTAATACCTGTTGCAACGACTGAAACTCTAACACTACCTTCTAATGTTTCATCAAAGGTTGAACCAAATATAATATTAACATCACCGTCGACTTCATCACGAATACGGTTTGCTGCCTCATCAACTTCAAATAATGTGATATCTGTACCCGCTGTTATGTTAATTAAAACACCCTTAGCACCACTCATGGAGGTATCATCTAATAACGGATTAGCTATTGCTTGTTCGGCAGCCTCAGTTGCGCGACGCTCTCCTTCAGCCTCACCGGTTCCCATCATTGCCTTACCCATCTCACTCATTACAGACTTGATATCGGCAAAATCTAGATTGATTAAGCCTGGCATGACCATTAAATCAGTTACGCCTCTAACGCCGGAATATAATACGTCGTCTGCCATTTTGAACGCATCGGCAAATGTAGTTTTTTCATTTGCGACACGAAATAGATTTTGGTTTGGGATAATAAGAAGCGTATCAACATATTGTTGCAGTTCCTCTAGACCCGCCTCCGCCATCTTCATACGATTAACACCCTCAAACTGAAACGGCTTTGTCACAACACCAACCGTTAAAATACCGTGCTCTCTAGCGGCTCTTGCTATTACTGGGGCTGCACCAGTGCCTGTACCACCGCCTAAACCAGCTGTTATGAAAATCATATTTGTATCTTTTATATGAGAAATAATTTCTTCTAAGGTTTCTTCAGCAGCTGCTTGTCCAATGTCAGGATTTGCTCCAGCACCTAAACCTTGTGTAATGTTAATCCCCATCTGAATACGATTTTCTGATTTTGAATGTGCCAATGCTTGCGCATCCGAATTGGCAACAAGAAATTCAACACCTTCCAAACCAGACTGAATCATATTATTCACTGCGTTACCGCCAGCTCCACCTACACCAATTACGGTTATGCGGGGTTTTAATTCCGACCCAATTGAGTCAGTTGGTAAAGAAAGATTGATGCTCATAATAATCTCCAATTCAAAATCTTGGGTTCACTATTACTATTTATTGGTTTCTCCAATATCCAAGTAACGCGTTCGCTCAATTTTCTAAACTGAGTACAAAATCTAATAGTTCCAATTATAAAGGCAAAAGGTTACCTAAATGTTGTCACGTAGCCATTTTCCTATTCTAGCGAATTTCCCGCTGGGCGCTTCTGTATGTAGCGAAGACGCCACAGATATGGATTTACGTTTATTAAGCATAAATTGGATTAGGCCTGCGGGAGCCGAAAACGCGGATCCACTAACCGACTCCGCCAATCCGCTAACATAAAATGGTTGCCCTAAACGGACTTGTTTATTTAGCATTTCAGCAGCTAATTCTCGGGTACCGGTTAATTGGCTACCGCCTCCTGTCAACACGACCCTACGAGCCCCGGCTTTTTCAAAACCTGTTGGTTCAAGTTTTTCGCGAACCAATTCAATAATTTCTTCAATTCGAGGGCGAATAATGCCAACCAACATTGACCGTGGAATTTGATTCTCGCCGTCATCGGTTTCTCCAATTAATGGGACTTTGATAACTTCTTGATCGTCAGAAGCCGATGGAATTACGCTACCATATAACGTTTTCATGCGTTCAGCGTAAACTAATGGCGTGGAAAGACCACGGGCAATGTCATTTGTTACATGATTTCCACCTAGTGGAACTGAATCTGTATAAACGACCTCACCATCAAAGAAAACAGATATATCCGTTGTACCTCCACCCAAGTCTATACAAATTACGCCCAATTCCCTTTCATCCTCAACAAGACAAGATAAGCCGGCTGCATAAGAACCGACAACCTGACTTTCCACATCTAAGTGACAACGATTGACACAAGCAGTGATATTGCGAAGAGGTGCTGCGGCGGCAGTAATTATATGCATATTAACGCCCAACTTCTCACCGAACATTCCTCGTGGATCTTTAATACCAGGATTTCCGTCAATATTATAAGAAACAGGTAAAGTATGAATTATCTGGCGGTTATCGTGTTGCTGACTATAAAGCCATGTAGGATCAAGAGCGCGTTTTAAATCAGCGCTAGTGATTTCGTGACCAGAAATAGCAACATCGAAAGAAATCAACTTCGATTCTGGGACAGCCCCAGAAATACACAATACAACATCTTGAACGTTCTCCCCAGCCATATGCTCAGCAGCTTCAACTGTTGCACGGATGCTATCTTCTACCGCCACCATATCGATAATACTTCCGTTCTTAATACCTCTTGAAACTTGATGACCGATGCCAATTATTTCCGCGGATCCGTCATCCAAGGGACGTGCAATAAAACAGGCTACTTTGGTGGTACCCACATCAAGTGCTGTAATTAGGCCTGCTCGAAAGGTTGACTTAGGCGCTGACTTTTGCATTATCACTCAACTTTTACGTTTCTCTGTCCTGAATTGATGTAGATCTATAACGTGGTGCCAATTTACGTTTTAGCATTTTCCGGGGATTATCTGCAGATTTTAATCGAGTTTTTGGTAGTTCATCCTTCCTTCCTTTTCCGCCCCTGTTATTTACTCTGCTGATAATCATTCTATCAGCCAATCTTAAATCGATAGCTTTTAAGTTATCAAAAAATAAATCATGTTTCTTATACAGGTCTGCGAGATGAGCCCAAGCGACTTCAGCACCTTTTTCTGGTAACAAAACCTCGGTTTGGTTATTTAAATGAAGATTCCAGCGCCTACCTCCAACCCGAACAGCTGCTGTAACCAAGCTTGCTAATTGGGGTTTGGTTGCTAACACCTTAAAAAGTTTAGCCGCTCGAGCAGGCGCATCCTTTCCGATTACAACGACTAACTTATCGAAAGCACTGATATCTCCAAGTGGTATCAAATCACCTCCCATATCGATAAGCGATTTACTCCCATTACGTTGCCACAAAGCTAATGGGCGACGCTCCAAAAGAAACAAATTAATAACATCAGGAAGTTGACGTTCAATAACGGCTTTTTGCACCCAAGGAAGAGACTCTACTCGATTGCGTGCTAGATCAGTATTAAATCCTAATATTGGTGTGCCATTTTCTAATCTTAAAGCGCTAAGTAAATCGTGGCGCGAAGTTTCAACTCGCCCCTCGACTAAAATCTTTCGTACTATAAATCCTTCTTCTGCAGCTCTTGAAATAAAAGACGACTTGGCCCGTTTTACTTCCTGAAGCAGCCAATCGCTATCCCAAATCCACCAAACAGAAGAACCAATCCCACCGGCAATAAAAATAAAAACAGCAGCAAAAAACATAGAGTGTTGCCAAAAAGGTTTTACTCTTCGTCGAGGCTGGCCTCTTTTATCCTTTCTGCGGGACTTATTAATCCAATTCATTGATCACCAATGCTAAACATCACAAACTGCATTCTCCACAAGCCATATTACCAGTTCGTTAAAAGATATATTTAAATAAGCCGCTTGCTCAGGTGCCAATGAGGTCGGCGTCATGCCAGGCTGAGTATTAACTTCCAACACGTAAAGATTCTTGCCATCGTAACGAATATCTACTCTAGAAATACCCCTGCACTTAAGACTGTTATGAGCCAAAAGAGATATTTGCAAAGCTTCGTCATAAATGACCTTTGGCAGCTCTGCTGGTAAAATATGTTTGGAACCACCCTTAATATACTTGGCATCATAATCATAAAAATTACGCCCTGTTATCACCTCTGTAACCGCCAGGGGTCGATCCCCCATTACTGTCACTGTCAGCTCTCGTCCTGGAATAAACTTTTCAATCATTAACTCTTCACCAAACACCCATTCGTCCTTCTTCGGTTTAAAAACATCACCTACTTGCACTATCCGCACACCAACGCTAGAACCTTCATTTTGAGGCTTCACTACAAAGGGTGGGGCCATAACATTACCATCCAGAAATTGTTCATAAGTAGCTAGTTGATGCTCAGCAACTTTAATACCAGCGGCAACCATCATCGCCTTTGCAACTGGTTTGTTAAATGCCAAAGCGGACGCTAGAACACCTGAGTGCGTATACGGAACGTCTAAATAATTTAACAATCCTTGTATACAGCCATCTTCGCCATAACGCCCATGTAGGGCATTAAAGACAACATCGGGCTTTGGGTCTAAACTAGTTAATAAGCTAGAGACATCTTTTCCAACATCTATTAATTTTACTCTATAGCCCGATTCAATCAAAGCACCTTCGACAGCTGCACCCGTTATCAACGAAACTTCTCGCTCGTTAGACCATCCACCTGATAGAATAGCTACATAAGAACTCATGCTCTTAAACCCGGGAAACCACTTGAAGCTTCAATACCTATACGCTGAATTTCCCACTCCAATTTTATTCCGCTATTCTCAAAAACACGATCTCGAACCTCTTCACCAAGCTGTTCAAGATCAGAAGCTGTTGCAGAACCCAGATTAATAAGAAAATTGCAATGTTTTTCAGAAACAACGGCCCCACCCCGCCTTAAACCTCTACAACCTGCAGCATCAATAAGTTCCCAAGCTTTATGACCTGGAGGGTTAACAAATGTACTCCCTCCCGTTGGTGTTTTAAGAGGTTGAGTAAACTGCCGCTCATCTTGAATAGTTTTCATACGGTTGGTTATTTCAGACGTTGACGCTGGAAAACCGCTGAAATAGCCGCAAGTATATATTAAATCTTTTGATACACCCGAATTTCTATAACTATATTTTAAACTCGAAACAGGTAATTCTATTAAATTGCCATTTTCTTCTAAAGCTTCCACGTGCTGCAAAATATCTTTAACTTCAAACCCGTAAGCACCTGCATTCATACGAATAGATCCTCCAACAGTACCAGGAATTCCACATAAAAATTCAAACCCAGAAATTTTATTGTTACGCGCTATATTTGCTAATCTGAGATTAGATAAACCACCCCCCACCTTAATTTCAGTCCCGCATACAGAATATTCTTTAAACTCTTTGCCGAGACAAATAACCACACCAGGAACTCCACCATCTCGGACCATAAGATTTGAACCAATACCAATCATCGTGATTGGTATTGAATCTGGTTTACTATTAAGAAAAGCAATTAAATCGTTAAGATCTGCTGGCCAAAACATAACTTCCGCCGGTCCTCCAACCCTAAACCATGTG
Source organism: uncultured Rhodospirillaceae bacterium (assembly GCA_964639965.1). Lineage (GTDB taxonomy): Bacteria > Pseudomonadota > Alphaproteobacteria > Rhodospirillales > UBA2165 > TMED23. The sequence goes on along the minus strand of CAZXGI010000024.1, from coordinate 19,858 downwards.
GATTTGGCAAGATCCACGTTTGCTCTAAGTCGCCCTCTTGGGGGTGATAATTTCTGAATCAGATCATCACTAAATTTCTTTCGGGACATATCTAACTACCTATAGAACTACTGGCGCGTAAATGGATTAATCTAGAAGGTAAATCATTTGCCCAAGAAGAAATATCCCCTGCCCCGAGACAAACAACGAGATCACCTGAATTCATATACTCATTTACAATAACACCTAAATCTTCTGGATGTTCCAGAGGAATTACCATCCGATGGCCATGAGCCCGCAAACCTTCAATTAGACTAGTTTGAGTAATTCCTTTAATGGGCATTTCTCCTGCAGCATAAATATCTGCAACTACGACAACATCAGCGTCGTTAAAACAAGTGCAAAAATCTTCAAACAAATCTCGTAACCGTGAATAACGATGCGGTTGAACTACAGCCATTACACGTCCCCGTGGAACAGTCACCCTTGCGGCATTTACTACGGCTGAAATTTCCGCTGGGTGGTGCCCATAATCATCAATAATAGTAATGCCATCCACCGTTCCAATTTTAGTAAATCTTCGCTTTACACCAGTAAAATTTTTCAGTCCTTTGCGAATTACATCATCTGCCAAACCTAACTCAACTGCGATTGAAATGGCAGCAGCTGAGTTTAAAACATTATGATTTCCTATCATCGGTACATAAAGCTTATCAATTTTTCTTTCAGAACCTGAATTTCGGTCGGTAATTACGATATCAAAGCTTGATCCACTTTTATTGATACTTATATCAGCTACCCGAACATCGGCCTGCGGAGTTACCCCGTAGGTAATAATTCTACGATCAGAAACCTTTGGTATAATTGCCTGAACTCCAGGGTCGTCAATACAAAGTGCAGCAAACCCATAAAATGGAATTTGCTCAATAAAAGAAACGAATGCCCGCTCAAGAATCTCAAACGAACCATAGTGATCCATATGTTCAGAATCAATATTGGTTACAACAGCGATTGTTGAAGGAAGCTTAGCAAATGTACCATCAGACTCGTCTGCTTCAGCTACCATCCATTCGCTGCTGCCGAGACGAGCATTTGTAGCCCAAGCATTTATAATTCCGCCATTTATTACTGTAGGATCCATCTCACCCGCTTCTAATAAAGCCGCAATCAGAGAGGTTGTAGTGGTTTTGCCGTGAGTTCCACCAACCGCAATTGCCCATTTGAACCGCATCAACTCACCTAACATCTCAGCACGCCGCACCACTGGCGTAAGACGCTTTCGTGCAGCATCTAATTCTGGATTGCCTTGCTTTATAGCCGAGGAAATTACGACAACAGCAGACGAACCAAGGTTTTCTTCGGTGTGCCCAATCATAATATTAACGCCAAGCTCCCTGAGCCTTTTTATATTATTGTTCAACGCTAAATCACTACCCTGAACTACATAACCTAGATTATGCAATACCTGAGCAATACCGCTCATACCAATTCCGCCAATACCTATAAAATGTATGATTGTATCATGGGCGATTGGTAAACCTTTCATGGTGTCTTCCACTGTTTGTTTTTCAATTTATCAGACACCAAATCAATCACTATGTCGGCAAGATTATTAACTGCATTTGGTTTACCCAAAAACTCTGCCGCTGCTCCAGCGTTTTTTAATATCTTAGGAACTGAAAATAGTGATTCCAAACGATCAGCCAATACTTTTTCAGTAAAGTTCTTCTCCGGGATAAGCCACCCACCACCAACTTCATCAATCGCATACGCATTCTGTGATTGATGATCATCTGCTGCATACATATAAGGCACGAAAATCGCTGGACGCCCGATTATTGTTAGTTCAGCGATTGTTGATGCACCGGACCTACAAATGACCAGATGTGAATCTGCGACTCGATACGGAATGTCGCTAAAAAAACTGGAAATCTCTGCCTTGATACCCAAATCCTGATATATTGATTTTGTTTGGTCAACATCTTCAAGACGGCATTGTTGCGTAATTCGTATCCGGCGCCTTAAGGGTTCATTGATCTGCCTTAACGCATTGGGCACAACCTTACTAAATATGTGAGCGCCCTGACTGCCACCAAACACTGCGATCTTTATTTCTCCTTTTTGATCAAGAGCTGGATAGGGTTTACCATGCAAGGATATAACTGTTGGGCGTACTGGCATGCCTGTCACAATGGTATTTAGCTTTAATGCTTCCGGAATTTTATGTACATTTTCAAATGACGTTGCTATTTTCCCGACCCGACCTGCAAGCAACTTATTAGCGCGACCTAGCACAGCGTTTTGCTCATGAATAACAGCCTTTATCCCGGAATAGGCCGCCGCCAACATTGTTGGGACTGAAGCATAACCGCCAAATCCAATTACAACTGACGGCTTTAATCGTCTCAGCAAAAGCCAAGATTGAAAAGTGCCTACTAAAATTTCAAAAGCACTTATAATGCGCCCTGATAAATTTTTGCCAGCAACACCACCAGCCGAAACACGATAAGTATCAATCTCCCCTAACCCTCCTTTAAGATTCTCGCCACGGCGATCAGTAACTAACGCCAAAGATAGCCCGCGTTTTATTAGTTCGGCAGCTAAAGCTTCAGCTGGGAAAACATGCCCACCTGTGCCGCCTGCAGCTAGAATCACAAGAGGCTTTTTATTTCTTCTGGCCATAGTGTAATCGCCTATTCATATCCTTGCCACCAAGATCACGTAACACATCTCTTTGGCCAGGCCTCTCACGCGTGAGAGCCAAAACCATACCAAGACCAATTGATGAGGCGACCATAGATGAACCACCATAAGAAATTAATGGCAAAGTCATGCCTTTTGTTGGCATGAGATTGAGTGTCGAAGCCATATTAATTATGGCCTGTAATGCAAACTGAACCAATAATCCGACAACTGCTAGCTGGACAAACAAGTCAGTCTCTTTAAAAGCCCTAATAAAACCCCGCAGAACAATAAAAAGAAATAAACCAACGACAAACAAAGTCATCATAAGTCCGAATTCTTCTCCAGCCACAGCAAATATAAAATCAGCATGGGCATCGGGCAGAACTTCTTTAACATGCCCCTCTCCAGGGCCTCTTCCAAAAATGCCGCCATTACGGAAGGCCTCCAAAGAGCGAGCCACTTGATAAGCCTCACTACCAGCTGGATCAAAGAATCGATCTATTCGACTCTGTACGTGAGTAAAGTTTAAGTAAGCAACAAAACCACCAGAGATAAAAATTAGTCCAATAGCCAAAACCAAAATCATTGGCAAACCAGCGAGAAAAAATTGCACTCCCCAAACAACGCTGATCAAAATGGTCATGCCAACATCCGGTTGCATCAACAAAAGAGCCACTACGATCAAATACAGTCCCACCGAAACTAAATAGCCAGGAAATTCCTCCTTAAGTCGCCAAGCCGCAAACATCCACGCAGAAACAATAGCAAAACTTGGTTTAACAAACTCGGAGGGTTGAAACTGAAATCCACCTAATTTAATCCAGCGTATGGCGCCTTTAGCCTCCACACCACCAAGCAAAGTAAAAACCAACATAATAACTGAAAAACAAAAACAAATAGCTGCTAATCGCCTGATACCCCGCCGATTCAAAAGCGATACCGCAAACATAACTAACAAAGAAACCGGGATAATCATAAAATGGCGACGCGCAAAAAAGAAAGTATCTAAATTCTTGAGATGTGCAACGGCAGGGCTCGCTGCTAACGCCAAAATAGCACCACAAGCAGAAATTGATATTATTGCGGCGATCATCCAACGATCAATAGTCCACCACCACCTTCCGATAATACTCTCTTCAGTTCGAGAAAATGTGGTTTTCATGATGACGAGATTCCCAAATCTTCAACAATATTGCGGAAAGCATCTCCCCGTTCCTCAAAATCTTTAAACTGATCAAAAGAGGCACAGGCAGGCGACAATAAAACTACGCTCGGTATACTTAAACTCGCATCACGAAAAGCTTCACGCACGGCCGTTTTCATATCTCCACACCGACTGACTGGAACAAACGAACTCAGTAAATTATCCAGATCTTCTACGTCATCGCCGATCAAATACGCTCGCATTACCTTCTCAAGAACAGATTCTAAAGCCCCCAGACTTTTTTCTTTAAACTGACCACCTAAAATCCAATGGATATTATCGTAACATACTAACGCCTTGGCAGCCGCCTCGGTGTTAGTTGCCTTGCTGTCATTTATAAAAGAAACTCCATTAGTACACGTAATTAATTCCTGTCGATGAGATAATCCGCCAAAAGATTTAATACCCCCAACAATTAAATCGGGCTGAAGACCAACTGATCTTGCTACTGCATACGCTCCCGCTACATTTTGCCAGTTATGTTGACCAGGTAACTTAGATACGCCAGATAATTCCATAATAATGTCCTGCGAATTCTCAAGATCATCAATTAGTATGCCATTATCTACATAAATCCCACCTGGCACTCTAGAAGAAGCAGAAATAGGAACTATGTTCTCGGTACCGCGATCAATCATTAATTCCATACAAATTCCACGGCAATAACTATCTTCCATCCCAATTATAGTTTTAGAACTTCTTCGAGTTCGTGCGAATAAGATCTTCTTAGCTGCAACATAACCATCCATTCCACCATGCCTATCCAAATGATCAGGAGAAATATTAAGCAATAGTGCAGTATCCAATTCCATAGACGGAATGCGCTCTAGCTGGTAGGACGAAATTTCCAGAACGTAAGTACCTGTCTCGTCTAGCCGCGAGAGTTCCAGTGCAGGAACACCCAAGTTACCCCCAATCTCCGCTTTGTAGTTCGCGTGATTAAATATATGCCCAATTAGTGCCGTCGTGGTTGACTTTCCGTTGGTGCCCGAGACACCAATAAAACGGGCAGCAGTATTTTCACGGGCTAGTATATCAATATCACAAATAATTTCGCATCCCGCATCTCTGGCACGCGCAGCCAAAATGTGAGGTTTTGGATATTGATCAGGAATACCCGGGCTGAGAATCAATTTATCAAGTTTAGAAAAGTCGCTTTTATAAAGGTCAGTAAGCTTAATACCTTCTTTTTCCGCATTAAGACGATTATCCCGGGTATCATCCCAAGCCCAAACATCAGAACCACCGGCTTTCAGTGCTCGTGCCGCAGATAATCCGGAACGACCCAATCCGAGCACTCCAATGGGCTTATTTGAAAAAGAAGTCAATGTGATCATTTCTATTTTTTCACCCAAATTTTTTATCGTAGTTTTAATGTTGCTAAACCGGCAATTGCCAGGATTACGGCAACAATCCAAAAACGAATAACTATTGTCGACTCGGCCCAGCCTTTCTTCTCAAAGTGATGATGTAATGGTGCCATTGCGAATACCCTTTTGCCAGTTAGCTTGAACGATATAACCTGAACAATTACCGAAGCCGTCTCCAGAACAAACAACCCACCAACAATGGCCAAGACAAGTTCATGCTTTGTGATTACGGAAACAGAACCAAGCGCACCTCCTAATGCAAGTGAACCCGTATCACCCATAAACACCATTGCAGGTGGTGCATTGAACCACAAAAATCCAAGCCCGGCACCTATAAGCGCTCCACAAAATATGGAAAGTTCACCAGTACCAGGCAAATAATTTAGCTGTAAATAATTGGAAAATACAAAGTTCCCAACCAGATAAGAAATCAAAACAAAAACACCCGCAACAATCATCACAGGAACAATCGCTAATCCATCAAGTCCATCGGTTAAATTAACAGCATTTGATGACCCCACCATGACCAAAGACGAAAACACAATAAAAAACCAACCCAAATCAATGAGTACCGTTTTAAAAAATGGTATAGCTAAAGAGGTCCCTATAGGATTGTTTGCAATTTTTATAATAAAAACTGTGGCAATAACCGCTATTGAAAATTGCGATAACAATTTCAATTTTCCTGGTAAACCCTTTGAATTTTGTTGGGTGACTTTTATGTAATCGTCAATAAAACCTATTAAACCGTAACTAATTGTAACTCCAATGGTTACCCATATATAACCGTTGTATAAATCGGCCCAGAGAAGTGTTGAAATTACCAACGCTAATAAAATCATAACACCACCCATAGTGGGGGTTCCAACTTTAGTAATAAGATGCCCTTCGGGGCCATCCTCTCGGATCGGCTGACCTTTTTTCTGATGGTGTTTGAGCCAATCAATTATAAATGGCCCACAAATAAAACTCACAATCAAGGCGGTTATCAAAGCCCCACCGGTTCGAAACGTTATATAACGGAACAAATTTAAAAATGCCAACTGGTCAGCAAATTGCACAAGGGTATTATATAACATGCGAATCCTCCTTGGTAACACCGAGACCACAATTCAAATCAACTTTCATATCCAACACGCGATCAACAACTTTACTCAATTTATGACTGGCTGATCCCTTGACTAGTATAATGTCTCCCGGGCGGATTATATCGAGCAAAGGTTGTATAATGGTTTCAGCTCGGTCGGCATGCTCCTTGTTGATTGTGCTAGGGAGTCGATCACACATCTGCTTCATTTCCGGCCCTACTGTAAAAATAATATCTACCATTGATTCACGAATCTTATTAGCCAGAGAATAGTGATGTTCTATCGATTTGTCTCCCAGCTCCTTCATATCCCCAAATACACAAATTCGGCGACCAGAAACCATCGGTTCTAACCCAGCCAAAACACTGATTGCCGCAGTTACTGAAGCAGGACAGGCATTATAGCTATCATCAATCAAATAGAAATGACCACCTTGAATTGGTATGGTGTGAAGTTGTCCACGACCTTTATACGGCTTTATTTTCGCAAATGAACGTGCTGCTGAAATTACATCAGCTCCAACAGCATGGACAGATGCAAGCACGGCCAAACTATTCTGCACCCAGTGCTGGCCTGGTGTCGACAACTGATATGTAATGTCAGTATTGTCAAAGTGAGCCTTAACCAAAGAACCCTCTGGATTTAATGAAGACTCAACAAGCTTAAACTGAGCTTTATCATGTAGCCCAAAACCAATAACTCTGCCCGCTCCAGCAGAGAGTGCTGCCGAATTAAGAAAATTATAATACTGGTTATCTCTGTTTAGAATAGCCGTACCACCTTCATGCAAACCAGCAAATATTTCGGCTTTTGCCTTCGCAAGGTCATCAATTGAAGAAAAAAACTCTGTATGGGCGATGTCGACCGTTGTTATTACTGCAACATCTGGGCGAACCATTTGTGATAATTCGTTTAACTCACCTGAATGGTTCATTCCTAATTCAAATACACCAAATTCAGCATTTTTAGGCAGTCTTGCTAGGGAAAGCGGAACCCCAAAGTGATTATTATAACTACCGAAGCTAAAAGATGTGTTTCCTTGTTCAGATAACAATCTACCCAAGGCTTCTTTGACCCCGGTCTTGCCAACACTGCCGGTTACAGCTATCACCTTGGCCATTGATCTGTTGCGGGCGCCATTGCCCAATTTATTAAGTGCATCGATAGTGTCAGCCACTTTCATTAAGTGAGAGCCTTCCGGAAACTCTTCAATTGAACCCGAAGTTATTGAAGCTGCGGCTCCTTTATTTAACGCACTTGCAATGAAATTATGACCATCAAAATTGGGTCCTGAAATTGGGATAAAAAGATCTCCGGGTTCAATCGTTCGGCTATCAATCGATACGCCATCAGCATCCCAGACTGTTGAAGATTTACCTCCTGTCAAATCAGTAACTTCTTTTGATGTCCATAAGGATTGAACATTAGTCATGCGGTACCCCAGACAGCGCTCTTAACAGCACTAACATCATCAAAAGGCAACTCGGTACCATTGATTATTTGACCTTGTTCATGCCCTTTCCCAGCGATAATAAGAAGATCACCAGCAGACAGACTTTTTATCGCTGTAGCAATGGCATTTGAACGATCAGCAATTTCAATTGCACCTGGAGATTGAGACATTATTTGTGCACGAATTATACCGGCATTCTCGTACCTTGGATTGTCATCTGTTATAAAAACTTCATCTGCCAACCTAGCAGCTATTTTACCCATTTCTCCGCGCTTGCCACTATCCCGGTTTCCTCCGCAACCAAATACAATCTTGAGTTTATTTTCGGTGTGATTACGGAGAGCATTTAAAATATTTTCTAAAGCACCGGGAGTATGTGCGTAATCAACAAAAATTCTCGAACCACAAGAAGTGCTGGCTGCTAATTCCATTCGGCCCTTTACACCTTTCAATTCTTGTAATGAAAGGGTCGCTTTTTCTGGGTCCAATCCTCCAGCTATAACAATCGCTAACGCGCATAAAGCATTCATGGTTTGAAAATCACCAACTAAAGGCAGTATTAGGTCATGTTTTTTCCCAAAAATACTTAAAGATAAGCGTTGGCCGTCAGGTAAGGCTTCAATATCCCTAATAATGATATCATTCGCTGTACTTCCGTATTCAATAACGCGAGTATTACGTTTTTCTAACATTGTTGAAATTCTTGAAGCCATCTGGTCATCTGAGTTGATAACAGCGACGCCGTCTGAATTAAGAATCTCAGAAAACAACCGATACTTGGCACTAAAATATCTTTTCATTGTCTTGTGGTAGTCCAAATGGTCGCGACTAAGATTAGTAAATGCAGCTACCCCTATATCAATGCCGTCTAATCGGAACTGAACAAGTCCATGGCTCGACGCCTCTAAAATGACATTTTCGATACCTTCATTACTGAGTTTCATAAGTTTTTTGTGAAGGTCAACAGGGTCAGGTGTTGTTAAAGTCCCTCTTTCTATCTTACCAGAACCAACAACACCGAGGGTACCTATACTTGCAGCTGTTTTGTCACAAATATGCCAAATTTGGCGGGTAAATTCGGCGACTGATGATTTACCGTTTGTTCCGGTTACTGCTACAACATGTGGCGGATGAGGCTCATAAAATTTGGCCGCTATTTTAGCGAATCGTTGACGAGGATTTGGATCTGATAGAAAACGAACTAAAGGATAATTTTTTAATTTAGAAAGAACTGCGCTAGGAGCAAGCACAGCAATAGCTCCAGCATTAATAGCATCAATAATAAAATCACAGCCGTTAGCATTCTCACCAGGCAGTGCGGCAAATAAAAATCCTGGTTCAACTTGCCGAGAATCAGAAGTTACACCTGATATCTCAGAATCTGGAAACTCTATACCGGATATATTTTCCCATTCAGGATCAAATAATAATTCTTTTAATTGCAAAACGAATTTTCCTAAATTACATACGTTCGTTTGATTCAATTCTTCTTAACATTGGCCACTATAAATAGATCGTCTCCCGGCTTAGGTAAATTCTCTACTTTTTGAGATGGTCTCAAACCCAATATGGACGCCATTCCTTTAACAACATTGGCAACAACAGGAGCTGCGACCCAACCGCCAGTTGCAAATCCATGTGTGGACTTTGTTCCCTTAGGTTCATCTATCATGATTAAAATAACATATTGAGGCTTATCCATTGGAAATGCCGCAACAAAGGAAGATATTTTTTTGCTTCGGTAATAGCCACCACGATCGCTCGTTTTGTTGGAGGTGCCCGTTTTTCCTCCGACCAGATAACCGGGCACATCAGCTCTACGACCCGTTCCATTCCTGACAACTAAACGCATCAATCCACGCATTTTTTTTGAAGTATTCTTAGACACTACCCGCCTGCCAGCTATTTCATGCCCTTTAGAACGCTTTACCATTCTCGGGCGATATAACATACCGCCGTTAATTAAAGCCGCAATGCCAGAAACTAACTGAATTGGACTGACGGAAATCCCATGACCATAAGAAATCGTCATAGTATTAACTTTACGCCAATGAGGGGGGGTCAACGGTATGCCTATTTCGGGCAAGTCAATGCGCGCTGGCGCTAGCATCCCAAATCTTTTTAAATACTTCTTTTGACCGAACGTGCCAACTTCGACGGCTATTTTAGCGGTACCAATATTCGAGGAGTGGACAATTATCTCCGGCACTGAAAGCCAGCGATTTTTTGGGTGATAATCAGATATTTCATATCGGTGTATTTTAATTGGTTTTGTCGCATCATAACGATCCTTCAATTTGGTCGTGCCAGAATCAAGAGCCATTGCAACGGTAAATAATTTAAACGTTGAACCCATCTCATAAACACCTTTGGTGGCGCGATTAAAGCCGGTAACATCAGAGGCTGTGACAGGTTTATTGGGGTTAAAGTCAGGCAATGAAATCAATGCACGAACTTCACCATTGGTCGCGTCCAATACAATCCCCGCTGCTCCAATAGCCCTAAATTCTTTTATTGCTCCTAATAACTCTTCACGCAGCAAGGCTTGCACACGAATGTCAATCGACAACTCAAGAGGTTTATTTCTTCCACGGAGTCTTTTATCAAAATAACCCTCAATACCTGATATACCGCGCCCATCAATATTAGTAAGGCCGAGCGCATGCGAAGCTAAGCGACCATGTAAATATACGCGGCGTTCAGTGGGTTGAAAATCAAGCCCTGGGATACCTAAGGTATTAACCAAGAATTGTTTCTTTGGAGTAAGATTTCGCCTCAACCAGACAAACGATTTATTAGATGATAATTTACTTTTAATTCTTTTTTTATTCATAGAAGGGAATACTCGCAGCAATTTCCGAGTTGCTTCTTTGGAATCTAAAATCTGGCGAGGGTTAGCATAAAGTGACGCTGTGGGTATGCTTGTCGCTAATAGTGTACCATTACGGTCAATAATATCCGAGCGAGCTTTGCGCAACTCTGAAACGATCGCCAGCCGGGGAGCCTGAAGCTCGTCCGCAACTTGCTCAACCACCGCAAGTTCAACCAAACGAATGGCTACAACAACAAAAGCCATGGCAAATAAGGCACCAGTAACGAGCATACGATTGCGTCCTGTTTCCAATGCTTGTCGGCGTATCCCTTCAAATTTCACGTGGGTGGGAAATTCAGAAGGCGTAACTTCTTCTGAGGTTTTCTTATTGCCTGGACTAAAAGGATGTCGGAGACGTTCAAACTTCACAAACGTGGCTCCTTTTTCTCTATAACTGATCGAATTTTATCAATTGACGGATCATCTTTAATGTTTTCTCTATCCTCCAAAATATTGGAAAGATCGTTAACCGACTTAATTTGCTTTGGATCAGTCGGTTTCATTTTGAGATACCGTTTAGCGAGATCTTTTATTCGAGCGACGTCATTCAAATGGCTCCATTCCGCGTTTAAAACGTGTATAGCCTCTTGATCAGCAATAATAGCTTTATTAAGAACATCAAGTTCTTGTTCCAAATCGGTCACTTCATATTTTAAATAGAACAGCGCAACACTCATTATAGCTGCGAGAATAAGAGTAAATATTGTTGTCTGTCGCATTTTTTTTAGTCCGTAATTTACAACGTCAATTCAACCAGGCAGGTGCATCAGTCCGTTCGGCAATACGAAGTCTGGCTGATCTAGCCCTAGGATTTAATAAGATTTCCTCTTCGTCAGGTTTTATTACTCCTCGCCTTATCAAATTAAAACTTGGGGCCAAATTTGTTTCTATAATTTCCGGCATATGACGCGAACCTTTCGGTACTATCCCACTATGTTCATTAAGAAAGGATTTAATCTTTCGATCTTCTAATGAATGAAAAGCTACAATGGCTAAACGGCCACCCTGACCTAAAATTTGTTGGGCGGCTGTAAGACCACGATCCAATTCATCAAGTTCATCGTTTATTCGAATCCGAAGTGCCATAAAGGTTCTGGTCGCAGGATCAATCCGGCCACCATAATGGCGAACATTAGCATGGATTATTCCAACTAATTGGGAAGTTGATAAAATTGGATTGATTTTGCGTGCCTCAACTATGCCACGGGCAATACGACGGGAATAGCGTTCCTCTCCATATTGAAATATAACATCAGCAATTTCTTCCTCAGGCGCTTCATTAATAAAATCAGCAGCAGTTGGACCTTTACTTTCCATACGCATGTCAAGCGGGCCATCATATCGGAATGAAAAACCCCGGTTAGGATCATCGATTTGAGGAGATGATACTCCCAAATCAAGCATTACCCCGTCAACGCTAGTAATACCATGATCAGCCATAATTGAAGTCATATCGCCAAAACAGCCCTGACATAGGGTCAACCGACCATCATATTGACTAATCAATTTAGCCCCAAAGGTAATGGCAGCAGGATCCCGATCAATTCCGAATACCCGAGTGGTTGCAGCATCCAATACGGCTTTGGTATAACCGCCCTGACCGAATGTTCCGTCAATATAAGTTCCACCATCTCGAGGCTTTAATCCTGATAATACTTGCTGAGTCATCACGGAAATATGATCAAAGTTCAACGATCAATCCTCTCTTTTGATGTTTTAAGGCGCAATGTAGCTCCTTGCGATCTCGCTCGCTCAAAAGCACTTTTGTTATGAATTTCATAGGCATCAGGTTGCCAAACTTGAAAACGTGTTCCTCTACCAACAAAAACAACCTCGCCATTAAGATCCGCGTAGGTTCTTAGTTCCATAGGTAGGAGTATGCGACCCTCAGTGTCATAGGCTAATTGATAGACATTTTCTAGAAGGGTAATTGCAAGATCATCTTGTTTGTCGGAAAATAGTTCAAGTTCATCCAAACTGTCAATAATACGTTGGATGAATGTTTCGCCACAGCCCTCAATCGCCGGATATTTAAAAGATCGGTATAGATAGATCCCAGAGAACAACGCCGGTGAAATCTTTTCTTCCGAAGCAAGTTTGGAAAGAGCACTGCGAAACGCCTTAGGAACAGAAACGCGTCCTTTCCTATCAATCTTATTGATATGCCGGCCGATTAACGCAGCCATTTTTTTTCCTTAAAATATCATGACGGAAACCCTTTGTTGATTCTTAAGAGAATTCAGGAGTCTCTTTAATAACATATGGTGTGCCGTCAAATTACACTCAAGCCCTAATTAGTGTTGCAGGGCATTCCCTAGTTATATTTGGGATAGCATGGGATTTTCTGGGCGTCAATGGGATTCATAGATACACAAAAACTTAATACCACATGTTTGCCATAAACAGCCCTGTCAACACACCAGCGAGTCAAACACAACAACAAGGCCTAAATTGGGCAAATATGGTAATAAAAAGATTAAAACTTAATATTAATTTATTAGATAACCGTAGAAAAATAGTTGATAGTCTTCTCTATGCCAACTTCAAGATCAATAGAAGGATACCAATCGAGTTTTTGTTTGGCCAAGCTAATATCTGGGCAACGCTGCAGCGGATCATCTTCTGGCAAATCTTCAAAAATGAGACGTGATTTACTTCCCGAAATTTGAATGACAAGTTCTGCCAGTTGCTTAATGGTAAATTCTTGTGGATTTCCTAGATTAATCGGACCCGTAACGTCGTCAGGGGCATTCATTAGATAAATAAAACCATCTATTAAATCATCAATAAAACAAAACGACCGCGTCTGATTTCCCTTACCGTAAATAGTTATTTCATCCCCACGTAATGCCTGCACAATAAAGTTAGATACAACCCGACCATCATCAGGACGCATACGAGGACCATATGTGTTGAAAATACGTGCGACGCGGATATTTAACTTATGTTGTCGGTGATAATCAAAAAATAATGTCTCAGCACAACGCTTCCCTTCATCATAGCATGCACGCGGTCCAATAGGGTTCACATTTCCTTTGTAATACTCGGGTTGCGGATGTACGGTTGGATCCCCATAAATTTCACTCGTTGACGATTGAAAGATTTTAGCGCCTGTACGTTTTGCTAACCCGAGCATGTTAATTGCTCCGTGAACGCTAGTTTTAGTCGTTTGAACTGGATCATATTGATAGTGAACAGGAGATGCTGGACATGCCAAATTATAAATTTCATCAACTTCAACATATAAAGGAAACGTAACATCATGCCGTAATAATTCAAAATTCGGATTATCAAGCAAATCTATTATATTTTCTTTCGTACCTGTAAAGTAATTATCCAGACAAACAACGTCATGGCCTTCACCGATAAGGCGCTCACATAGGTGAGAACCGATAAATCCTGCACCACCAGTAATCAAAATTCGCTTACGGGGAGGCATTTCTACTCCATCTTTATTTTTATTCACTGTAATAAGAGAAACATGTAATCTGCTTTATCTAACATTATCTGAGAAATGGAAATGAAAAAAGCCCGCGAACACAAATATCTGATTAAAATCGAGAAAATATTTAATTAATGAGTTTATAGTTAGTTAAGTGTTCTAATCTATAAAACAGATTAAGAAATTAGTTTGGGATTCGAACTAAATCTCTTGAAACTTTAGTTAACTATAACGGCGCGCACCAAATGTTAAAATTTTATGCAGAAATCTTGGGAAGTTCATAAAGGATAAAGAGAATGTTAGAAGCAAATACCTTTAAAGGGACAACTATTAAATTTATTGCCATACTAATAATGAGCTTAATAGGCATTTCAGCTTGTAGCAGTGTACCAACTATAACAGCTTCCGAAAAACTGATAAACGCAGCCAACAATACACTAAACATATTAAAAAATCGAAATGACCTTGAACATTTCAATTCTCAGTTAAAAACTGCAGCTGGTATTGCAATTTTTCCTTCTGTATATAAAGCCGGATTTTTTGCAGGTGCTGAAGGTGGTAATGGAGTATTGATAAATAAACGATCTGATGGGATATGGGGCTATCCAGCGTTTTACACACTGGCATCGGGAAGCTGGGGTCTACAATTTGGCGGCCAAAAATCGGGTGTTGTTTTTATCATCAGAAAAGCTGGAGCCGTTGAAGCGCTATTACAACATCAGGGCAAATTATCTGCAGGCATGAACGTAGCCGTAGGCAATATTGGTACAGGTCTTGAAGGGGCTATTACCACAAATCTTGGGCCAGACATCATCGCCTATAGTGATGCAAAAGGACTATTTAGTGGCGTTGCATTAAAAGGATCAGCGCTAATCAGGAGAAATGATTTAAATTCAGAATACTATGGGGGACAAGTTGAACCGAAAGCTATTATTATCCAGCATGCCCACCAAAATCCACAGGCCGATAAGTTGCGCAAAACTATTGGTCAATAACTAGAAATTTCTTGCTACAAAGCTTGGCCTAGCTTGTTTTTTTTGGCACACAGATAACCTTAAATTATTTTTCTTGAAAAATAAACTGGCTACTCGTTTGATGAACAAAAAAATATCCCTTTCTAGTACAGTAGATGCCTACAACAACACTACGCGAGATTTTATACGAAATATTATTAACGACGACATACGTTCTGGGCGCCAAAAATCAGTAGTAACGCGCTTCCCTCCTGAACCAAATGGCTACCTACATATTGGGCATGCTAAAGCTATTTGTTTAAATTTTGGCGTTGCTGAGGAATTCTCCGGCCAGTGTCATCTGCGATTTGATGACACAAACCCATCGAAAGAAGAACAAGAATTTATTGACGCCATTAAAGAAGATGTGCAATGGCTAGGCTTTGATTGGGGGGATCGCCTCCATTACACGTCCGATTACTTTGAACAGCTATATAACTGGGCTGAGCATTTAATCAATAAAGAGTTGGCTTATGTAGACGATTTAAGCGCCCTTGAAATCCGCGAATATCGAGGAACTCTAACAGAACCAGGAAAAAATAGTCCCTACAGAAATCGCGGCATTACTGAGAACCTCGAATTATTTCGTCAAATGAGGGCCGGAAGTTTTGAAAATGGCGAAAAGGTATTACGCGCAAAAATAGATATGGCTTCCGGGAATATAAATCTCCGTGACCCGGTAATCTACCGAATAATCCACGCCAAACACCCTAGAACCGGAAACGATTGGTGTATTTACCCAAATTACGACTTTGCACATGGGCAGTCTGATGCCATTGAAAAAATAACTCATTCAATATGTACCGTCGAATTTGAGGACCATAGACCACTTTATGATTGGTTTATAGAAAATCTACCAGTTCCATCAAACCCTCAACAGTACGAATTTGCCCGGCTGAATCTAACATATACAGTGCTTTCAAAACGCAACCTAAAACAACTCGTAACAGAAAAACATGTATCAGGTTGGGATGACCCACGCATGCCAACAATTAGCGGTTATCGGCGGCGCGGTTATCCGCCAGCAGCTATTCGTGATTTTGCTGATAGGATCGGCGTTTCAAAATCTAACGCGATTATCGAAGTTGAATCATTAGAGGCGTGTATTCGTGAAAATTTAAATCAAACTGCTCCACGACGCATGGCCGTACTCAAACCGCTAAAGGTTATTATAGAGAATTATCCAGAAAGCCAAAGTGAAGAAATAGAAGCCAAAAACAACCCAAATGATATAAATGCCGGGATCCGTAAAATACAGTTTTCAAGAGAAATTTTTATTGAACAGAACGACTTCATGGAAAATCCGCCAAAAAAGTTTTTTCGGCTTTCTCCGGGAAACGAAGTTCGCCTGCGGTATGCTTATATAATATCCTGCACTAAAGTTGTGAAGAACGAAGAAAACGAGGTGATCGAGGTTCATTGCACTTATAACCCCGAAACCAAAGGCGGAAATACCCCAGATAGCCGTAAAGTTAAAGGAACCATTCATTGGGTAGCTGTTCCCAGTGCCATAAATGCAGAAATCCGGCATTACGAACATCTTTTTAGCCAAGAAATACCGGGTAAAAAAGGGAACCTTGTGGATGATATTAATCCAAATTCATTAAAAACTATATCAAACTGTAAACTTGAACCTGCCTTGCAAAACTCGCCAATAGGCGAGACAATTCAATTTGAAAGGCATGGATATTATTGTGCGGATAAAGATACATCACCCAATCACTTGATCTTTAACCAAACTATCGGGCTAAGAGACACTTGGGACAAAAAAAAAGGAGATAAAAATGCCAAAGAAAATTGAACATTTGCAATGGCCTGAGGCGCCAAAAATGTGGATGCCTTACGCACCGGCAATTAAAGTAACAGGCGGTTCTACAATTTATTGTGCAGGGGTTACTGCAGCGCCTGTTTATCATCATCATCCTCACCGGCCTGAAGAATTTGACAGTATGCCTGACACTATGGAGGGGCAAGCGAAAGCGGTCATGCAAAATCTCAAAAAAGGCCTGGAAGCAGCGGGAGCTGATTTTTCCGATATAGTTGTGTGCGATCGTTTTCTGACAGACATGGAACAACAGGATGACCTTAATAAAATTTGGAACGAGTATTTTAACGAAAATAGCCCTGCAACGACCACGGTTCAGGTCGTTCGACTAGCAACCGACCCCCGCTGTCTGTTAGAAGTTAACGCTATTGCGGTCATCGATTGATTGCGCTTGCACCGCAAGTTTTTTAAAACTATTACATTGAAATTTAACGAGCAATCCAAAGTATATGATGGTTTGTTTTCTTCAATATTTAAAGCGAAGGCAACGGCGCGGAAATGAAACAAGAACAGAATGATCTACTTACTCTAACGGGTCCAGCGTCACCAGCTGGTAAGGTTTTGCGACAATATTGGATGCCTGTTGCGCTCAGCGACGAATTGAATAACAACCGACCTATCATCCCGGTGAAAATAATGAACGAAGACCTTGTCCTTTTCCGGAATGGAGATGGCAACCTCGGGCTAATTGATCGGAAATGCCCTCACCGTGGGGTGGATTTAGCATACGGGCGTTTAGAAAAAGAAGGTATACGATGTGTTTTTCATGGATGGTGTTTTGCGCCAAACGGTAAATGCCTTGAACAACCGGGAGAACCTGCCGACTCCGATTTACATGAAAAGATTAAAACTACCTCATACCCATTAATTGAAAAAAACGGTATCATTTTTGCTTTTATGGGACAGGGTGATTCACCGGCTCTTCCGGAATTAGACTGCTTCAGAGCGCCCTCAAGCCATGTATTTGCTTTCAAAGGACGATGGGAATGTAATTGGCTTCAAGCGTTGGAAGTTGGTATAGATCCCGTCCACGCATCTTTTCTTCATCGATTTTTTCAAGATGACGACCCAACTGATCAATACGGAAAACAATTCAGAGATAAAGCGGCCGACACTGACATCCCCATTACAAAAATTCTAAGAGAATTCCATCGTCCAGAAATAAATGTTGATCAGACCAATTATGGCCTCCGAATTCGAACTTTTCGGGATTTAAATAATGGCAGTATACATGCTAGAATTACTAATCAAATCTTCCCCTGCGCCATATCAATTCCAATGTCTAATGAGATGACAATAACACAATGGCACGTTCCTATCGATGATCTGAACTGCTTCTGGTATGCAATGTTTACCAGCTTTGATGAGCCAGTAAATAAAGATAGAATGCTTGAACAACGGCTCGCCGAACATTCCCTTCCAGAATATAAACCATTTAAAAACAAACGAAATAAATATGGCTTTGATCCCGAAGAACAGGAAGTTCTTACTTACACAGGAATGGGAATGGACATCAATGTCCATGATCAATGGGCATGTGAATCAATGGGACCAATCCAAAGTAGAACCGATGAACATTTAGCCACCACAGATAAAGCAATTTCCGCGTATCGCCGGATGTTAACGCAAACTATTTCAAAAATACAGCAAGGCGAACAACAACTGATAGGCCTAGTCGATAATGAGAATGCAGATAGCATCAGGGGCCCTGCTGCGCTCGACGCTGTTGGACCTTCAGAAGATCACGATTCTATTTGGATTGACGGTGACAATATAAGAAGATCAAAATGTCCTTGGGACGCTAGCTTATAAACGTGGAAAATAAAATGAAAAACGCGAACATTGGTAGAAGCAAATTTGTGGATCGCTATAAGTTATGGGGCCCAGAGCAAAAAACAGCATCCAAAGAGTTAAAGAAAACAAAGGCTGTGCATAATCTAGATTTTATTCGTATTTCCTTTCCAGATCAGCACGGGATTTTACGAGGTAAAACCATCGTGGCTGATGAACTTGGGTCAGCACTTGAGAACGGGGTCGGAATGGTTACCACGTTACTAGCAAAAGACACTTCTCACAAAACAGTTTTGCCATGGTTTACTAGGGGTGGTGGTTTGGAAATGGAAGAAATGACGGGTGGAGGAGACTTTTTAATGGTTCCTGACCCAACAACGTTCCGCATACTCCCATGGGCCGAAAAAACAGGCTGGATATTAGCTGATATCTATTTCCCGAATGGAAAACCTGTTCCATTTTCAACCCGCCAGATCCTTCGAAATGCACTTAATGAGTTAGGTGATGCTGGGTATAATTATTTAAGCGGGCTCGAGGTAGAATTTCACTTATTTAAACTCGAAGACCCTAAATTAAAACCGGATAATGCTAAACAGCCCGCTGACCCGCCCGAAGTCAGTTTAATTGCACATGGTTTTCAGTATTTAACTGAACAACGTATGGATGAAATTGAACCTTATCTTGAGTTATTGCGAAGAAATCTAATTGAACTTGGCTTACCCCTTAGAACGTTAGAAGTTGAATTCGGGCCAAGCCAAATTGAAATAACATTCAAACCAGACGTCGGCTTAACAACAGCAGATAATATGGTTTTGTTTAAAAGTGCTGTAAAACAGGTTGCGCGGCGCCAAGGTCTACATGCAACATTTATGTGTCGCCCTAATCTGCCTAATCTATTTTCATCAGGATGGCATCTCCATCAATCACTGATCAACAAAAAAAACAATACGAATGCTTTTACACCAAAAAAAACGGGAGACATTTTATCCCCGGTTGGTCTTAAGTTTGTTGCTGGACTGTTAAAGCATGCCCGCCCTACTGCCCTGTTCTCCACGCCAACAATTAATGGGTATAAACGTTATCAACCATATTCTTTGGCACCGGATCGAGCTTTATGGGGTAAAGATAATAGGGGA
>CAZXGI010000023.1:0-37107 GCA_964639965.1 uncultured Rhodospirillaceae bacterium | reverse complement strand
GTGAAGATCCAAAAATGGCGATTATAAGCGATACCCCAACCGTAATACTGCGCTGGTAAATTTCATCAATGATGCCAAAAGCCGCCGTATATACCGCGACCACAGCGATGCAAAAACTTAAAATCCAGACAATTACGTCACTAGTTTTAGCCAAAGTTATGTTTCCTTGTTTTTTTACTTTCAGAATTACTGTTATTAGAGCGCATTGGAGCGAATTGGAGCGCATTAAACCGCACCACCCTAATCATTTTATAGAAATTTAAAAGCTTAATTATAATACAGCAAAAAACTGTTTAGGTAGCTTCGCGATCTTTCTTGAACATTTACAATGTCAACCTTCATTAATGCCCGCATACCGACGGAGCCGAATGTCTGCTTGTTCCTTATGACCGAAAAACCCTTCTAAAGCACAGAGCCGCGAACAATATTTACCAACTTCAACCGAAGCATCCTCCGTAATCCGCTGATAAGTATGAGTTTTGATAAATTTGCCAACCCATAATCCACCAGTATAACGCCCAGCACCCTTTGTAGGCAAAGTATGATTTGTACCAATAACTTTGTCGCCATAAGAAACGTTAGTCTCAGGGCCCAAAAATAGCGCTCCGTAATTCGTCATGTTATTAAGAAAATAATCTGGATCTTTTGTCATAACCTGTACATGTTCAGACGCTAGCCGATCAGCTTCACTAAGCATTTCCTCGTAATCATTACATAAAATAACTTGTCCGTAAGCTTTCCAAGCTTGGCCAGCCACTTCCCCAGTTGAAAGAATTTTTAGCTGGCGCTCTACCTCTTTGATTGTATCTTTTGCCAAAGACTCAGAATTCGTGATTAACACAGCCGGACTCGTTGGCCCATGCTCAGCTTGCCCAAGCAAATCAGCTGCGCACAATTCACCGTCAACTGTCTCATCGGCTATTATCAAGGTCTCTGTTGGCCCGGCCAGTAAATCAATCCCCACCTTTCCAAAAAGCTGTCGTTTTGCCTCAGCTACATATGCATTGCCAGGGCCAACAAGCATATCAACAGGAGCTAACTTATCAGTCCCTAAAGCCATAGCCCCCATTGCTTGAACACCTCCTAGACAATAAATTTCATCTGCCCCTGCCATGTCCTGTGCAACGATAATTGCAGGACTTGGCTCCCCTTCATGAGGGGGCGCACAAGCAATGATTCGCTTAACACCGGCTACTTTAGCAGTTACGACACTCATGTGAGCAGAAGCCACCATGGGATATTTTCCACCCGGAACATAACAGCCAACTGAATTCACGGGTATATTTTTGTGACCCAGTATAACACCTGGTAAAGTTTCTTGCTCAACATCAACTAGTGCAGCTTTCTGAATTTCAGCAAATCCTCTTACCTGATCTTGGGCAAATTTTATATCCGCAATATTTTGATCGGTAACTTTTGCGTAGCAACCGTCAATTTCTGCGCGGCTAAGCCGGAATTCTTCAGGCCGCCAATTATCAAACTTTTCTGAATAATCTTTCAGAGCTTCATCACCGCGGACTTTGATCTCATCAAGAATACCTTCTACTGTCTTTCTCACCTTTGTCTCGGCAACATTCTTCTCTTCG
Source organism: uncultured Rhodospirillaceae bacterium (assembly GCA_964639965.1). Taxonomy (GTDB): domain Bacteria; phylum Pseudomonadota; class Alphaproteobacteria; order Rhodospirillales; family UBA2165; genus TMED23. The sequence continues at coordinate 35,521 of CAZXGI010000023.1, read as the reverse complement.
TCGCTGATGCTTTCTTTAAGGTAACGAGCCATGATATAAACTCCAATAAAAGCTATAATTTTCCTGCTAGCTAAGTTATTCCACAAGAAGATAGAAGATAAATTTCGCCTAAACAAGAGAAGACACGGTAAGATAATATTTACAGCTTAGCTCCAGAATGGTAGTCAGTGTCGAATAATATTCAAAACGGTAATTAATAATGAATGATACCGTAGATACAAAATCCTTGACCGATGCACCTAACTTTGACGGCAAAGTGGCCTTAGTCACGGGTGGCGGTCAGGGCTTGGGCAGGGCATGTGCTATTGGTCTTGCGGCGGCTGGCGCAAAAGTCGTGGCAGTAGCCCGTACAGAAAGCGATTTGCAAGAAGTTCAATCTTGGAACCCAAACAATATCAGCTACTGGGTACAAGATGTCCTGGATAATGAATTATACTCTAAAATCGAAGAGATGGAGCAACTTGATATTTTAGTCGGATGTGCTGGAGCAAATAAGCCTCAGCCCATATCGGAAATTACGCTAGATACAATTGACTGGTTAATAGATTTAAATATTCGTGCAATTTTCCGTGCATCTCAAAGTGCGGCAAAAATCATGCTCAAACAAGGAGCAGGTTCAATCATAAACATGTCATCTCAAATGGGACACATAGGAGCTCCAAACCGCACACTTTACTGTACGACAAAACATGCTGTTGAAGGATTAACCAAAGCTTTAGCCGTTGAATTGGCTCCAAAAGGTATACGAGTTAATGCAGTTGCACCGACATTTATCGATACACCATTTACCCGCCCCATGTTTGAAGATAAAGCGTTTAAAGAAACCGTTGAGAGCAATATAGCGCTAGGCCATATTGGAACGGTTGAAGATGTAGCAGCCGCCGTTCTTTTTCTAGCATCACCTGCTGCTGCTATGATTACTGGCGAGAGCCTTAAAGTAGATGGTGGGTGGACAGCATGGTAAAAAGTTAGCCGTGTATATTTAATATACAGATTAGATCTTGCGAGAACCTTCTTTCCAATAAGGCTCCCTTAAAACATTCTTTTGGATCTTTCCAACAGCCGTTTTTGGCAATGAATCAACAAATTTAATTGAACGGGGTCTTTTGTGGCGCGCTATCTGTGATGTACAGAACTCTATTAAATCGTCCTCTTTTGTTGCGGTGTTATCCTTAAGTATGACGTGAGCAGCTGGTAACTCCCCCCAGTAATCATCTGGAATTCCAAATACGGCACATTCGTCAACATCCGGATGTCTGTAGAGTGCGTTTTCTATTTCTGTTGGAAAGATATTCTCCCCACCGGATATAATCATGTCTTTTGAGCGATCGACCAAGTATAAAAATCCATCTTGATCTAAATAACCAATGTCGCCCGTTTTTAACCATCCGTCTGGAGTAAATGTTTCTCGGGTCTGTTCCGGATCGTTATAATAATGCATCATATTTTGAATGCCCTTTGTTACAACCTCGCCGGACATGCCGACTGATAGCTCGTTCCCATCTTTGTCAAATATCGCCAAATCAACATCTTTAAATGGTCTACCAACGCTCCCTGCTTTTTCCATACTAAATTTATAAGGACGTATAGTAAGATTTCCAGATTCAGACTGACCATATTGTTCCTCCCAAATTACATTAGGAAGTTTTTCATGCATGCGTTCAAGTTGCGCTATTGATGTGGGCGCTCCTCCGTGACTGCAGTATCGCCAGTTTTTTAGACGTATTTCGGAAAAATTAGGATGGTTGAGTACACTATTAATCTGGGTAGGCACTAGGAATGCTCCTGTGACATTCTTATTTTCAACCAAATCAATAAAATTTTCTGGATCCCATGCCGGTAGCAAAACACAAGTGCTACCCATCTTTATGCTAGTCTGAAACCAAACAAACAATCCAGCAATATGAAACAGGGGAGTTGAACAACAATTTATGTCTTCAGCCACCATATTAAACTCACGCTCGGCTCGAACGCTTCCGATAATCCGCGAAGCGTGATTTACTACGACACCTTTAGGAAAACCTGTTGTCCCACCAGTATACGTAATAGAAAAAGCATCCGTTTCATCTATCTCAACCTTGGGTTCAGTTGCTAGTGCTCTATCTATGAACACTTCAAACGAGCACAACGAATCATAATCAGAGAAAGAACCACCAAAGACGACTATGTTAGATAACGTTGGTGTCAATTCCCTCACAGATAATAAATTATCCAACAAATCCGCATGAACAAAAATTAACCCTATGTCCGTACTGTTGATCACATGTTGCAACTCGTCATTGGTGAAACGACTTGATAGGTGGGCTAATACGTAACCTGATTTTGCTGCTCCAAAATATATGGAGGGATAATCAAACTGGTTAGCCGACAAAATCGAAAGCTTAGTGTTTCTTGGCAGATTTAACCTTACCAATGCGTTCGCAACCTTATTGGCAGTCTCATTTAGTTCTTTATATGATGTCTCAGAATCTCCACAAATAATGGCTGTCTTATTTGGATAACACTCGGCTGATTTCTTTAATAAATCACCAATAACCATAGTTGCCACCCCGCTTTTTTGACAAATGTCTTATATTTGAGTTGATCTTTATTTTATTTTCCTTCCTGTTAAGCATAAAATATAAACTACTTTAGGCGCAATATTGATTTACATTGTATAGCAAAGTCAGTTGAAAAAGGACTAATCCCTTTATGAAATATAAGGTCACTATCCGGAATAAAGAAAAATCCATAGAAGTTGCTATGGGCCATACAATTTTGCAGTCAGCCCTGGATCATGGAATTGATTTTCCTCACGGCTGCAAATCGGGCAATTGCGGTGCCTGCAAATCAATCCTTCACTCTGGGAATGTCGAGATGTCACCTTATTCTGAGTATGCGCTCACTCCCGAAGAAAATAAACGAGGTCTGATTTTGGCTTGTCGCTCGGTGCCTTGGTCTAACTGCGATATTAGCCTGCTTGATGATGGCGAGACAATTGTTCACGCAACAAGATTATTGGAATGCGAAGTTGTAAACCTTATTCAAATAACTCATGACATTAAAATTGTAAGAATGAAAATAAAAAACGGAGGACCTTATGAATTTACCCCAGGTCAATATGCATCATTAAAATTTAGTAATTTACCCCCAAGAGATTATTCCATGGCGAATACTCCGGATACTGATGAACTTGAATTCCATATACGCCTTTTGCCGGGTGGAACTGTGACACCACACGTAAAAAATGAATTAAAGACTGGCGACATCGTTAAATTACAAGGCCCATACGGAACCGCCTATTTTCGTGAAAACCACAGTGGTCGAATTATTGCCGTCGGAGGTGGATCTGGCTTGGCGCCAATTAAATCCATAATTGAACAAGCTTTAGAAATGGATGCCAAACGATCCATATTATTTTATTTTGGTGTTCGCAGTGAACGTGATCTTTATTGGGAAAATAAGTTCATGACACTCGCGCAAACTCATGAAAATTTTACGTTTACGCCCGTACTTTCTCAACCAGAAAGGTTTACCAGTTATCGTACCGGGTTTCTTAGTGATACAATTTCAGAAGATTTGCATGACCTCGATGGAAGTAAAGCGTATATTGCTGGTCCACCTGTAATGGTTGAAAGCGTCGTTAACGAACTAAAAAAATTAGGAATCAGACGAGAGGACTGTCACGCTGATGCATTTTATACCGAATCGGAAAAGAAAAATATGGAGCTTAAATAGATGTCATCAATTTCACCAAAATCTCGAGTTGGTATAATCACGGGTGCCGGGCGCGGTATTGGCCTTGCCATCGCGAAAAAATTATCGGCACAAGGGGTAGCTATTGTTGCTGCTGATAACGGCGGCGATATAAGTGGATCCCAAGAAGATCAAACTATAATCGCAAAAGCGGTCAAAGAACTGTCGGCCCCGACAGTGGTTTATAAAAAAAGTATAGCCTCACAAGAAGCCGCCGAAGAATTAGTTTCGTTAGCAGTGAGCGAATTTGGCGGTGTCGATATTATCGTCAACTGTGCCGCAATTTTACGTGATGGCCTTGTTTTCAAGGGCTCCCCGCAAGATTGGGACATTGTAATAAAAAATAATTTATCGGCCGCTTTTTATTTGACCCGAGCAGCAACACCTGTGATGCGTCAACAATTCAAAGAAAACAGAGGCCCAGATGGGGACTATAACTGGGGACGAATTCTAAACATAGGATCGACAGCAGGTTTTTATGGTAATTTTGGCCAAGCCAATTATGGAAGTGCAAAAGCCGGCCTGTTTGGACTAACTAGGGTAACTGCTCTTGAAATGTCTCGTTCGAATGTAACCTGCAATTATATTGCACCATTTGCCCGCAGTCGCGTAACTGAAATAATCGAACCCGCTAATAAGGAACAGGCCGAATATAAAGAACGGGCATTGAAAGTCTCACCAGATCATGTTGCTAAATTTATTGCTTATTTGTGTTCTCCTAATGCAACCAAAGTAACGGGCCAGATATTCGGTGTTCGGGGAAGAGAAGTTTTTTTGTTTAACCAACCGAGACCAATAGCTGCGATTGTACAACCTGATCAAGATTGGACTATTGACGATTTGGCGGTTGAGGTGGACAAAACGTTCAAGAAAAAGTTTACTGGGCTTGAAACTGACCTGGAAGCTTTTAACTCAGAGCCCACTGTTTAAAAAGGATAGCGAAATGTCCGCTGAAATACCGGAATTTAAAACCTTAGAAGATTGGCGAGAAGCACCAGAAGAATATAAAGATGCATGTAAGAAAATTGTCATAAGCCATGCAATCAATGAGCTTTATGGGTCACGTGTTTATGATGAACCAGCAATAGCCATGGCACCAGATCCATATGCAAAATGGCAGGTTTGCCGAGTAGTTATGGAAGAATACGGACATCATTATCGCTTCTTTGAACTCGGACGGGAAATGGGCATAGATGCCTCCAAAATGTTGCCAGACCAAACTGCGAAGTCACCTCTCAACATTATGAATTACAAAATGACAACTTGGGCTGAATTTTGTGTCATCAAAATGCTTGGAGATCTAGCTGAAATTGTTCTCGTTGAAGATTTAGTACAATGTAGTTTTCGTCCACTTAGAGACCTTGCGCGGATGACAATGCCCGAAGAACATTTTCATGCCGAGTTTGGTGAGAATTTTACTACAGATTTGTGTAAAAAAGATGGTGGTGAAGAGCTTATTCAGGGTCTTATAGACGCCATATTTCCAATAATGCCGCCGATGTTTGGCAAAACTCAATCAAGAAATAATGAGATCTATAGAAAATGGGGCATAAAGAAGTGTACGAACGAAGAGCTTCGGTCTGATTATATAAAACGTGCACATGCTGTGGTTACAAAACTCGGACTTAACCTTCCAGATATTGATCTGAATGCCTATTAAAGGATGTAAGACAGATGAAAATTTGCCGTTTTGACGATAACCGCTTGGGATTAATTCAGGGTGAAAATGTTCTTGATGTAAGCCAAGCACTCGTCGTTCTGCCAAGCCTAAATTGGCCTTACCCTAGGGGAGACCAATTCATCGCTAACCTTGATGCTGCTATGACAGTCATAAAAGATATTCGTGATACAGCACCATTGAAACCAATATCCGAGGTCAAGTTCTTGAGCCCTGTAGCGAACCCGATGAATATAGTCGGGGCTCCTATTAACTATCAGAAGCATATCGAAGAAAGTAATCAGGATGAAGGGATCGTATCCCAACGTCCTATCACCAATATTTGGGATTGGGGAATGTTCTTAAAATCTAGCTCGTCACTGGTCGGCGCTGGTGAAGGCGTAGCCCTTCGATTTATCGATAACAGAAATGATCATGAAGTTGAACTTGCAGCAATTATAGGCAAGCCAGGAACAAATATATCAGCAGATAAAGCTCTCGATCATGTCGCCGGTTATGCCATTGGACTAGACATGACAACTCGGGGCAAGGAACTTCAGAGTTTTCGCAAATCATCAGATAGTTACTCTGTCGTCGGACCTTGGATGGTCACTAAAGACGAGATTAAAAACCCTAATAACCTCGATTTACGAATATCCGTAAACGGTGTCGAACGGCAACAATCTAATACAAATCAACTGGTCTACAATGTCCAACAATGCATAGAATATACAACAACCCGTTATACATTGTATCCTGGAGATATTATCATGACAGGTACTCCAGATGGCGTCGGACCCGTCGAACCAGGAGATACTATGGTAGCCGAGATTGAAAAAATAGGACGAATGGAAGTTAAAGTCAGAGCTGCTTGAAACATAGATTGATCCTATTTTCGATAAAATCATGAATCGCACGCCAATTCTCAAATAATTAGTTTTGCATAACCTTCGTTGAAGCTGCATAATATTAACCAAGAATATATGATTAAAGGGGAGGGTTAAATGTCAACGGTCATTGATGTTCATACGCACATGCTTAACGATCTTTGGCTAAGTACAATTCTAGAGCATGGTGGACGTTATTCGTTAAAGGAACTCGGGGGTCAGCGAGTTATCCATTATGATGGAGCACCGTTTATGACCTTAATGGATCCGATGTTCGATTACTCACAACGCATCAAAGATATGGATGAAGCAGGTGTCGATATATCGATCGTTTCATTAACTTGCCCAAGCGTTTATTGGGGCGGTGAAAAAATTAGCACCTCAACTGCACAAATGATGAATGATGACATGTCGAACCAACAATCTAATTACCCAGATCGCATTCGTTGGTTTGCGACCTTACCCTGGCAATATTCAGAAAATGCATTGATAGAACTAGAGCGCGCCATTTCAAAAGGTTGCGCAGGAGTATTTGTCTCTGCCAGTATAACGGGAACGTCACTGACCGATCCCACTTTTACTCCAATATGGAATGCCATCGACCGACACGGCCTGCCAGTTCTTATCCATCCCGGTGCACCCCCAGGGGTCAGTGAGATGGATATGGAAAAATATAACCTTGTATTTTCGGTTGGATTTATGTTCGACACCACCTTAGCAATTTCAAGGATGATATATAGTGGTTTTTTTGATCGCTATAAGAAAGTTAAGATTATTGCCTGTCACGCAGGTGGAGCTTTGCCTTATTTAGTTGGAAGACTCGATACGGCATTTGATAAAATGCCGCCATGTAGGGAGGTCATTTCAGAAAAACCTAGCTCATATTTTGATCGCCTTTATTTTGACTCTATCGCTTATACCCAAGAAGCACTTGAGCTTTGCCTATATGTTTCTGGTTCAGAGAGATTACTATATGGCTCCGATTATCCGCATAATGTTGGTGACATGAGTGGAAATCTAGAGCGTGTCAATGCTTTGCCACCGGATATTGCAGCAAAAGTGCGAGGCAAAAATGCAGAGCAATTGTTTAATCTTTGAACAAGATTTGAATGGCCAAAAAATCACTATGTCGGAATAAATTCTCGTTCGGCGATCTTATAATCCTGTTCCAACCTCAAATTCTTCAGATTTAATATCGTAACCTGAATTTTTTGCCTGCATCTCAATTAACGCCGCAAAATCGCAGTCCGTATAGCCTTGTCCAATTAAATTTTGGATAATTTCCTTTGTCATTGAAGCAACCGGCATAGGCACATCCAAATTTCGGGCTGCAGACAAACCAAGTTCCATATCTTTACGCAATAAAAGAGGTGTAAAGGTTGGCGCAAAATCAAGGTTAACCAATGAAGGAGTTTTATAAGTAGAAAACATTGAGCCCATAACACTTTTATTTATAAAATCCAAAAAAGCGTGACGAGGAACTCCGCCCTTTTCCGCAAGAACAGTTATTTCAGCCAAAGATTGAATGACAACGCCGAGCAACACATTATGGCAAATCTTTACCATGCGAGCGAGTTCCCCTTCGCCAACATAGCTAACCCCTTGAGCAATTTCATCAAGAAATGGCAAAGCCTCATCGAATGCATCTTTAGCACCGGAAGCTACAATGCTTAACTTTCCCGCTTTAACCACCTTTGCATTCCCACTTACAGGCGCATCTATCATTGCTGTTCCAACACTAGTCGCAAACTCACGCACTTCACGGGAAGCTTCTTCTGAAATCGAGGTGCAGTCAATCAACAGACCAGGCACCTTGTCAGCTCGTGAAAGAACACCATTTTCACCTTTCGTTACCTCAATAAAATCGGCGGGGCCTCCTACCATAGTAAAAATAATATCTCGGTCCGCCAAATCAGCGGGATTCTCAACAATTATAGCACCTAATTTTTCCAGGGGTTCAGCTTTTGACTTTGTTCTGTTCCAGGCCGATAAATTAACACCAGCTTTTAATAAACGTTCTGCCATGGCATATCCCATGCGACCTGTACCTATCCAACCAATTGTTTTTCCCTTTAACTCACTATTTGTCATATCACTGATCTCCAACTCTTTGTTATGCAAACGATTGCATAAATTATAACATTAGTATAAAAGAAGAAAAGCGGTTTATCTGATTTGGAGTTTACCTTATGGCTAAACCTCGCGTCACATTGAAAGATGTCGCCGTTAAAGTCGGGGTTCACTCCTCTACGGTATCTCGGGTTCTTAATCCTGCGACCAAAGATATGGTCACTGAAGAAATTGCGAACAAGATACTATCGACAGTGGCCGATATGGGATACCGCCCAAACGCCTTTGCCCAAAGCCTTAGGACGAATCGTTCCTATACTGTCGGCGTTATGGTTCCTGACCTCACAAATCCAGCCTTCGCATTAATTATCAAAGGTATCGACAATTTACTAGAAACTCATGGCTATAGCGTAATAGTTGCGAATACTTATAATCTTGAGGACAAACAACAAAGTACCTTAGATAAATTTAGAGAACGCCACGTTGATGGCCTCATTATCGCTACAGCTAAACGTAAAGAACACCTAATTAGTGACTGCATCCGAGAAGGCACGCCTTTTGTCCAAGCTGTTAGGACTTCTGACAATGTTGGCGTATGTTCGGTGGTCAGTGATGAACTCACCGGGGGAAATATGGTCGTTTCCCACCTAGCCCAGTTAGGCCATAAAAAAATAGCATATATTTCTGGCCCACAGTTCTTCTCGACTGGCTTTGAACGTTATCAGGGATTTCTCCAAGGAATGCAAAATACGGGACTAAGTATTGAAAAAGACCTAGTTATATTTTGTGACGCCTTTTCGAAAGAAGAGGGGCGAAACGCTGCAAGTAAATTATTAGCATTTAATAAAAATATTACGGCTATTTATGTTGGAAATGATATTATGGCTCTTGGTGTCTACGATGAACTGGAGGCTCGAGGGATAATATGTGGCAAAGACATTTCCGTCGTTGGATTTGACGATATGCCATTTGCAGATAAGTTTAATCCACCGCTCACAACAGTTCATACACCTATGATCAATGTTGGAACAGAAGCTGCTCGTATTTTAATCGATAAGATTAATGATAACGACATCCCGCCTCGAACAATAAAACTAAAACCAGATTTAATTGTTCGAGCTTCCACGGGCCCGACAGCTTGAAATTTTTATGATTTTTTTTGTATCAAACATGAATAACAATTATCTTATCATTCTTTCTAACATAGCCAAGTCAAAGAAAATGGCATCTAGTTAATGGAATCAATCCATTTTTTTTCTTCAATGATCTCCTTGAGCCTGCGCATAAAAGCCCCTGAATATGACCCATCAATGGCGCGATGATCAAAGCTTTGTGCCAAAATACCAACTGGTCTAATAGCTATTAGATCCTCACCATCTTGTTCGATAACTAGGGGACGTTTTGTGATTCCATCAGTTGATAAAATGGCAATTTGCGGTTGATTAATAATTGGGGCAGTAATCAGCGTGCCAAAAGAGCCATTATTTGAAATAGTATATGTGGCATTCGCAAACTCATCAGGATTAAGTTTATCAGATCGAGCACGCTGAGCTAGATCGTTAATTGATCGGGCAATTTCGGTCACAGCTTTTAGGTCCGCATCAAAAATAACCGGAGCAACCAAACCCTCAAAGTTCAGGTCAATCGCGATTGCAAGATTAACACGATCATAAATAACCAGATGATCTTTTTCAATGTGTCCGTTGATATTTGGAAAATCCTTGATCGCAGTGCAAGCAGCTTTAGCAATAAAAGGTAAATAAGTTAATGAATAACCTTCTCTCCTTTTCCAATCAGAAGCAATCGCCTGACGAGCCCCATCAACCGCAGAGAAATCAACCTCAACAGCCTGCAAAACATGCGGGCTCGTAGCTTTTGAGCGCACCATATGTTCTGCTGTCATTTTACGACGGTAGCTAAAAGGTACGACCGAAATACCATCACCTGAGACAACACCAGGAGTTTTTGAAAGACCAGATGTCGCGTAAGCATTGGAACCGTCTTTTAAATAAGCCAATACATCAGAACGCTTTATCCTACCTTCGCGACCTGTGCCTTTTATATCTTGATGGCTGAGATTGTTCTCCGACAACAATTTGCGGACAACTGGCGACAGCCTCATCGAACGATCACGCATGGGTCGATTTCTCGAGGAAGCAACACTGGATATCTTAGTTTGGTCAGCCTCCTGTTTTGGCTCAGGCGAAGTCGTTGAAACAGACCCATCTTCGATAACAGCAAGCTTTGCACCCACAACAACCGTTTCACCAGCTTGAACCAGAATTTCCGTCAAAATACCATCAGTTAAGGCCGGGACTTCCATTTCAACTTTATCTGTCCCAATTTCAAATAAAATTTCCTCTGATTTGACCGTATCCCCGACCGCCTTATGCCAGACAGTTAAAGTTCCTTCGGCCACTGTCTCACCCATTTGCGGCATCAGCACATCCATCAATCAACCTCCTGCTGGATAGTTTTAACAATTTGGTCTACAGATGGAATCATCGCATCCTCCAATTCATCAGCCGAAGCAAGAGGAATATGCGGTGAAGTTATCCGAACTATGGGCATATCCAGATCATAAAAACATTCTTCAACAATAATCGAAGAAATCTCAGCACCCCAGCCACAAAGTCTTGGGTTTTCTTCAACTGTAATAACCCGACCGGTCTTCTTTGTTTCGGATAGGATTGTTTGGGTATCCAATGGCACCAAACTTCTAACATCTACAACAGTAGCTGAAATACTAGACTCATCTTGGAGCCGCTCAGCAGCCTCTAAAGCACGGGGTACCATCAATGCTAGTGCTAAAATAGTTACATCTTTGCCTTCGCGAAGGACTTTAGCTTTACCAATTTCATCAATATATTCGGTTTCAGGCACGTCTCCTTTCACTGCGTAGAGGGACTTTTGCTCGAAGAAAATTACTGGATCCGGATCGCGTATAGCCGCAGCTAAAAGACCTTTCACATCCGCCGGTGTTGATGGGGCGACCACCTTGATTCCTGGAATCATCATGGCCCAGTTCTCAACACTCTGCGAATGCTGAGCCCCAAAACGAGCACCGCCGCCATTAGCAGTTCTAATTACCAAAGGCATGTTTACTTGGCCACCGGTCATATAACGAGATTTGGCAATTTGATTAGAAACAATATCCCAACAAACAGCTAGAAAATCTGAAAACATTATTTCTGCAATCGGCTTAAGGCCTGTCATAGCTGCACCCATAGCCGCGCCTAAAATTGCCTGCTCTGAAATTGGCGTATCACGTACACGTAAATCTCCAAATTCTTCCCATAATCCAACAGTAGCTTTAAAAACACCGCCAGCTTTAGCGATGTCTTCCCCTAAAAAGACAACACTTTCGTCAAGACGCATTTCTTGAGCGATTGCAGCTGCTACAGCCTCACGATAAGTTAGTTCCGCCATGATGATCCTCCGTCGGCCCAGACATCAGTAGAAGCGTATTCCAGAGGCGGCGCTGGTGAAGCCTTCGCCGCCTCTGTTGCTTCATCCACTGCCAGGATAACTGATTCTTCTATATCATTAACAACTTTCTCTTTTACACCAAAATCAAGTAATCGTTGTCGATACATTGGTATTGGATCTTTTTTCAGCCATTCTTCTAATTCCCCCTCCGGCCGATAATTAGCTGGATCAGCGCGTGAATGCCCTGAATGACGATAAGTTTTAGCTTCTATCAAAGAAGGTCCGCCGCCTGAACGAGCTTTATCAAATGCGGAAACAGCAACCCGATAAACAGAATCTGCATCATTACCATCAACTATAATTGAAGAAAGACCGTATGCACTGGCGCGATCAGCGGCTGGGTGTTTAACAGCAGTCACTTCGCTTATTGGTGTATATTCCATATAGAGATTATTTTCACAAACAAATACAACCGGGAGATCCCAAATAACAGCAAAGTTAATCGCCTCATGGAATGCACCAATATTTGTAGTACCATCACCAAAAAAGCAAACTGCCACCTGACCCGTTTTGTTATACTGCGCCTGCCATGCAGCGCCTGCAGCTATGGGTAAGTGTGCCCCAATAATAGCATACGAACCCATCGCTCCTTTTTCAACATCGGTTAAATGCATCGAGCCGCCTTTACCCTTCAACATTCCACATTCTTTGCCCATCAGCTCACCAAGCATACCCGTCATCGATGTTCCACGTACTAATGTGTGTGCATGGCCCCGATATGTGCAAAAAGTATAATCATCAGGGCGTAATGCCGCACCAAATCCAGAGGCGATAGCCTCCTGTCCAAGCGCCAAATGACTGGTTCCCTTAATCAGATTCTGGAAAAAAAGATCATGGGCTCTCTGCTCCAAATGACGGACCTCTAGCTGAAGGCGATACATCGTCAGACGCTTTTCTTCGCCAATGTCATCATTCAAACGAGCTTTAAAAGCAGTTGATTTCTTTTTTGCCACTGCTTTCTTTGCCATTATATATACCTCCCGCGAATATAATTTGTAATCGTCACTTGCATGCTGATAAAATTTATGCAATCGTTTGCATAAAATTAAGTGATATTTTCATAGAGAATAAAATTTGTCAACTCAAGAGGCAAAAAGGTTAAATATTAGCCAATTTCAGAGAAACTAGCTAATCAATATCTTTTTGTTTCCAATGGTTCATTTTATAGGCTAATTTCGCTTTTTAAATTGATTTATATGGGGTTAATGTCACCTATTAAAAAGCGATCTGCTACACTTTGGAGAATATGATGTTTTACACACGACCACATTCAACGGCCACATGGGGAACCCAAGCTAAAGATTGGGAAGCTGGTGTCGATTATGGTAAACTAGTCACCGATCGCACAGAAAGGGCAAGACAAGCTATTATTGATGCTGGATTAGCAGCGGTAATTTGCTTTAACTTTGATAATATTCGCTACATTACAGCCACACATATTGGCGAATGGGGACGTGATAAATTCGACCGATATTGTTTGTTAGGCCAGGAAGGAAGCCCTTTTCTATGGGACCCTGCCGCTCCCGCCAAACGTAAAAGTTCACCTTGGATGGGTAACAATGTTGATGCACCCGTCTCAACCATGCAGGGTGCTCTTCCACCGGTCCTTGGTATTGAAAAAGTATTCGCCAAGCAAATCAAAGAAAAGTTGGTTGATATGGGCATTGCGAATGAGCCAATCGGTATTGATGTGATGGAATTACCAATGATGCGAGCCCTAGAAGCTGAAGGCGTACAACTAGTCGACGGGCAACAAGCCTTGATGGATGCACGTGAAGTAAAAACTGATGAAGAAATTGAAATACTGAAACAGGCAGCAGCGATGGTGGATGGGGTGTATCTAGATATTGCAAAGGCCATTCGCCCTGGGGCCCGTGAAAGTGACCTAGTTGCAATCGCCAATGATCAACTTTACGCAATGGGCTCAGAGCGCGTCGAATGTGTTAATTCTGTTGCAGGTCCTCGCGGAGCACCACATTCACACACATTTTCGGACCGAATGATTCAGCCTGGTGATATGATTTTTCTGGACATAATGCATAGTCTTAATGGTTATCATACATGCTACTATCGTACCTTTATTTGTGGGATTCCCAACCAAGCCCAGAAAGATGCCTACGAGCAATGTTCACAATGGGTAAATTCCGCCCTTGAAGCCATCAAGCCAGGAGCTCTTCTTGATGATGTCTCTAGAGCTTGGCCAAAAGCCGAGGAATTTGGTTATGCCAATGAAGATGAGGCGTTTTTGTTGCAATTTGGTCATGGCATTGGATTGAGCTTATGGGAGCGCCCGATTATTTCGAGAAGATATATGGAGCAAGGTACAACCTTGAAAAAAGGAATGGTATTCGCAGTTGAGTGCTGGAAAGGTGCTTCTGATGGTTCTGGTGCGGCAAGAATCGAAGAGGAAGTAGTCGTAACTGATGACGGTTGCGAAATAATAACCAACTTTCCAAGTGACCATTTAATCTCATGTGGCCTTCCAGGCTGTGAAATTTATTAGACGCTACATAGAGACAGCTTATGGAAAAAATCTGGGTCACCCTAATCACAGGTTTCTTAGGTAGTGGGAAAACAACTCTTTTAAATACGCTCCTAGAACATCCGGATATGTCTCAAGCTGCCATAATCGTGAATGAGTTTGGTGAAATTGGTCTCGACTATGACCTTGTTGAACGCTCGGATGAAAATGTCGTTCAGTTAGCCAATGGATGCCTTTGCTGCACGGTAAAAAGTGACTTGATTGATACCTTCCGTGATCTCTTTATTCAACGAAACGCTGGCACAATACCATTCTTTGATCGAATTATAATCGAAACAACCGGTATTGCAGACCCCGCCCCCGTTCTACAAATTATCCTTACAAATCCAATGGTATTTAATCATTTTGCCTTGGATGGGGTTGTAACAACAGTTGATACCATTAATGGCATCTCATCATTGGACCGGTTCCCTGAATGCGTTAAACAAGCAGCAATTGCAGACAGGCTAATTGTCACCAAAATAGATATGATCAATAATAACAAAGAAATTAAATTACTCGAAAAACGTCTGCGCACCCTCAATCCGGCTGCTCCTATTATCGCAACCACAACACAAGATGCAAATCCCTCTGATTTATTTGGAACAGGAATTTTTGATCCGACGACAAAGGCTCTCGATTTCGAAAACTGGTTGCAAGTAGATGCCTATAAAAGCCAGGCCAAGTCACAATTGAGCGAGGCCTCTATCAGCGAACCAAATAAACAGGCCATAGCCTACTACAAAGAGCACGGTCATTCACCTCAAGAAACTGACCATCATCACGATCCCAGTATTAACTCATTTGTCATGGTCAAAGAAGACCCCATTTCATTGAATACGCTAAATATGTTTCTTGAAGGCTTAACTAAAGAGGCCGGACCCGATTTATTGAGGGTCAAAGGTATAATTCATGTTCGGGAACGTTCAGATCAACCCGCTGTTATCCAGGGGGCTCAGCAAATTTTTCATTCCATAGATTGGATGGATAAGTGGCCTAGCGAAGATAAACGAACGCGAATTGTATTTATTACACGTAATATCGACCAGACTTATATAGAGGACACCTACAATCTGATAGAACGGGTTGCCGAAAGAACTGTCGCTGCAGCAGCAAATATAGTTTAAAAAAAAGAGTTAATAAAAAAACTAACCTAATTAAAAAAATTTGGAATCATGTAATTAAATTTTTCTGGAAAAAGCTGCATCTTTATTTTATTTTTTTTTACCCCTAAGATTTCTTAATTTTTTCAGAGTAGGAGATAAAATGCTATTTACCATTTTTTGCATAGACAAACCTAATATGGCGGAAAAACGAGCAGCCGCGATGCCGGCTCATGTTGAATATCTCAATGCACAAACTAAAATCAAGAATATTATGTCGGGGCCTTTAATGGATGATGAAATGGAGAATGTTATTGGTAGCTTATATTTATTAGAAGCACCTGACCGGACCGCAATCGAAGAATTCACAAAAGGTGACCCACTTGTCGCTGCCAACATATGGAAAAGCACCGAAATAAGAGCATTCAACAAACGTGTTGATAATAGAGATTAAATTGGCAAATCGATTTATTAAGTTTAAAAAAGGAGAAAACGATGGATCTAGGACTAAAAGGTAAAAATGCCGCAATCACCGGCTCAAGCCAAGGTATTGGACATGCAATTGCTAAATCACTCGTGGAAGAAGGTTGCAATGTAGCTCTCTCCGCACGAAACCAGGATCGTTTAGACCAAGCCGTTGCTGAATTTGAGGCAAAGGGCGTCAAGGCCATTGGTGTTATTTGCGATTTATCTAGTGAAAACGGTTGCGGAGATTTCATTAGCAAAGCGGCCTCGGGTTTAGGCGGAATTGACATTCTTGTTAACAATGTTGGTGGAATGATACCGGGGACAATCGAGAGCGTAACACCAGAAATCTGGGACACAATTTTAAATACTAATCTAATGAGCTTTGTGCATACGACAAAACATGCAGTTCCACATATAAAAAAATCAAAAGCTGGTCGAATTTTGAACGTTTCAGGTGTTACTGGAAAACAATTATTACCGGGGGCACTCACAACTACAATTCCAAATACAGCAATCCATGGTTTTTCAAAAATAATGGCGGCCGAATTGGGGGCCGACAACATCACCGTGAATACTATTTGTCCAGGGTTTACGGCGACCGAATCTTGGGTTCCACGCGCTGAGGCTATGGCAAAAGTTAAGGGTATTACTTCAGATCAAGTTCGAGATGGAATCTCAGCACAGACACTTTTAGGGAGGTGGGCTGAAACACAAGAAATTGGTGACACCGCCGCCTGGATGGTCTCCGAGAAAAACAGCTACCAAACAGGTGCGGTTGTCGAGGTCTGTGGAGGTTTTGTAAAATATATCTAATTTATGCACTATTAAGAAATAGTGTTGTATAACCTAATTAGCCCTACCAAGGGCTAATTTTTTGTCAAAGAGATATTCAGGAATAACAAAATTACAAGATGCATAAAAAAACATCCGGCTTTTTTAGACCTACAAATTTTAGAAATTCAAACAAAAGACAATAAACGGGTAATTATAGAATGAAAAATTTACTAACTGTTTTGATTCTTATTACCATAATTTTTACAAATAAAGCATTTGCCGGATTTAAGGAAGGGGTGGATGCTCTTAGAAAATCAGATCACGAACTCGCCTTAGCAATACTTTTACCCCTCGCTCGTGATGGCGTCGCAAATGCACAATATAATGTAGGATTATTATTCCAACAAGGACACGGGATTAAACAAGATTATAAAGAGGCTAGTCAGTGGTACCTTGCTGCTGCCAATCAGGGACATTTTGGAGCGCAAAATAATATTGGATCACTTTACCGGCGAGGTCATGGTGTAAAGCAGAACTATAAAACCGCGGCTTCATGGTATCGACGAGCCGCCCAAAAAAGTCCGCTCGCCAGAAACAATCTGGCTTTTCTATACACCCACGGTCTAGGTGTTCAGAAGGACCTTACTGCAGCATTCCGTCTCCTTAAATGGGCAGCAGATTCGGGGCATACAAAATCAATATTTGAAGTTGGTAAACTTTATGCTAAGGGGCAAGGCGTTGGCAAAAGCAAAGAAAAAGCAGCCGATATGTATAAACTCGCAGCCCATAAGAATTACCCTCCAGCAATGTATCAAATGGGCCTTTTCCATGAGAAAGGTGTTATTTTCAAAAAAAACTTAAAAGCAGCAGCTGAATGGCACCTTCAAGCCGCCAAGAGAAACTTCGCTTCAGCACAAGTCCGTATTGGGAGCATGTACATGGACGGACTTGGTGTAAAACAAAGCTATCAAGAAGCTCATCATTGGTTTTTATTAGCATCTAGGCTTGGACATCCCCACGCCAATTATGCGCTCGGTTTAATATATGAAAAGGGACTTGGCGTTGAATTAGATTCCAATCAAGCACGTGAATATTTTTTACGAGCAAATAAGAGTAACAATTTAACCAATTAAATTTCTAAATCGTAATTTACTCAAAAAATAACTTAGAAGGCTAGCCATTTGGCTAGGCATTCTGTTAACTTAACCCCGATAGTATATTAAAAGAGGTGTATTTAATGTCAGCAGTACCATTTGAAAATATCGATTATGATGTTAGGACCGACATTGTAAACGCACACAGTGATGCTTGGAAACGTATAGCAGCACCAGGAACCTGGCTGAACAGTGAACGAAGACTTGCGGTCGTAGCTGAAATACGTCAAGTCCAGAACTGTAATTATTGCAAAAAAATAAAGAGTGCACTTTCCCCCTTCGGGCTTGAAGGTAACCACCAAACGACAAAGCTTCTCGGTGACCCTGAGGTTGAACTGATACATCGAGGAATTTCTGATTCTGGTCGCCTAAGCCAAGCTTGGGCTCGCAAAGTTATTGAAAGTGGACTGACAGAAGGCGAATATGTTGAGATAGTTGGTATTATAGCATCGGTGATGATACTTGACACAATGACCATGGCACTTGGTTCCAAGAATACCGAACTGCCAAATAAAGTATCTGGAGAGCCAAGAAATTACTTACCTCCAGGAGCCAAAGTCCAGGCGGCTTGGCTGCCGATTGTCGAACCAGAAGATGCTGTCGAAACAGATGAGCCGTTATATCCGAGCCCAAAAGCAGCTTATATCTATCGCGGTTTATCAATGGTTCCAGAGTCATTAAGAAACTATTGGGCAATAGCCAATACACATTATATACCAGGTCAATATGTTTATCAGTTTGATCAATCAATACGCGCTATATCTAGACCACAAATGGAACTAATAGCGGCGAGAGTTTCAGGCTTACACGAATGCGCCTATTGAACAACTGCTCATAGTTACATGCTCCGTGAGAGTGTGCAAAGTACTGATAACAAAGTTAACTTTCTAGATGTAACCGAAGGTCTAAGTGAATACACGGAGATACCTAATGCGGTTGAGTTAATAAATTTTGCTGAAGCAATTGTTAGCCGTGATAAAAAGAATATCAACAAGGCACGTAATATTTTATACAAGAAGCTTGGAAATGACGTCACAGTAGACGCTGCTGCTGTCGCGTCTGCATTTCATGGTTTCGTGCGAATTGCTGATACAATCGGTATTCCCTACAAGGCCGCAGCAGGGGGTCAAGAAGGCCCCGAAATAAGAGCCGCCACTGGAATAAATAAATTTTATCGGATACAGGAGGTAGAAGGCAACCAACGATAGTATAAGTTCTTCAATTTTTCAAATATAACGAGCGGCTCATGACCATCGATTTACATACGCATTATGTACCCAATAAATTAGTTTCTGAATTATCCAAACGAAGAGTTCCACCTTTCATCAAAACAAATGATGACGGGACGCAAACCTTTCAAATGCCTCACACCGCAATTGATTTCACCTCTGAATATACTGATATTGAAAATAGGCTCGAATTTATGAATTCGCTGAGTATAAACCATCAACTCCTCTCGTTTCCTGGTCTTTTTGGTGTTGATAGTATTGCAACGGAAGAATCTTTACCTTTGGTAAAAATTTTTAATAATGAAATAGCACGAGTTTGCATGAAATACCCCAAAAAGTTTTCGGGACTAGCATCCTTGCCGATGGCCGATATAGATCTCGCTATTAACGAATACCGACGCGCACGTAATGATCTTGGACTAAAAGGTGTAATTTTACCGAATAACTGCTTTGTAAACGAAAAACAAGCAAATCGACTTTCACCGATTTTCGAAATCGTGCAAAAAATCGGTGGGCATATATTTATTCATCCAGGCCGCCGTCCCGACGAGGTGCCCAAAGTTTATCAAAACTCAAAACCACCATTCCCAGATTTCGCCCCGGAGCGCTTGGCACTTACCGTGCAGCACAGTGTCGGTCATACGATGGTAACGCTCTTGTTCAGTAAGTTTCTTGACGCTTATCCGGATGTCTCTCTGCATGTTGCTAATTTGGGCGGAACTTTGCCGATGGTTATTGAACGGATGGACAACGTTACTTTGACGCGAACACCAGACAAAGTATTGCCGAGCTCCCTAACCAATCGATTCCATGTCGATTGCTCTTCACTTGGTCCCCGGGCAATTGAACTTGCAGTCGCCATATTTAGTGCCGAAAAAATCGTATTTGGGACTGATTGCCCCATCTTCTCTGCCGAACGATCCTTGAACGCAGTAGCCGAGGCTAAATTAGGAAAAAAAGAAAAAAAACTTATATTAGAGGATAATGCAAAACAGATAATGGCCAAATGCAACTAACCGGAACTCACGCCTAAACCCAAGTCAGGAAAGATTTCCGAATAACGTGCTCCTGAATAATAAGCCTGTTTATAAGCCGCCCGCCCCTTCATGTTCTCTAACCATTCACTCATGAATTGCAAATCTTCTTCCCATAAGTGCTTATATCCAAGATCTTCCATTCGATCTATTAGAGGTCCAACACACAAATCTGCAAGAGTATATTGGTCACCCATGATCCATGGCCCTCCGTTATCTTTTATAGCACTATCGATACGCTCAACCGTCTGCCGAATATCATCAAGAGCAGACGCAATCTCTGTCTCCGAAAATCCATCTTTACCCATACGTTTATAAAAATCAGTTTTCAACGGACGTTTTTCAGCGGCAGCATTAAATTCCTCATCGGACATTTGGTTAAAATTTCTTATCAATATTTTTTGAAATGTAGGATACCGAACTGCGCTGGTTGGTTTCTCTTCAAAATAGCGCAGCCACCAACGCATTCTAGCTCTTTGTTTTGGGTCTTCGGGCGATAGTTTTGTTCCCGGGAAAACCTCGTCGAGATACTCGATTATTACTGACGAGTCTAATATAGCTATACCATCATGGAGTAAAGTCGGAACGACTCCGTTGGGATTCATTTTCAAGTACTCTGGCGTTAAATGATCAGTCCCTCCTGGGCTTAGCTTATGGTCTATCCAGTCCAGTTTTTTTTCGGCAAGACAAATTCGGACCTTAAGACTACACGTGGAAGCTGGGAAATTATATAGCTCAAGCGTCATTTCAATTCCTTTAAATCAGCAAAGCCAGACCACCAATTATGGCAAAATTATTAAAAAACAAGAGCATACGATAATTTTTTTTACCGGATCAGCCATGTTCCAGAAACGATGAAACATCATAGTCGCAAGGATTGTTAAAACAATCAAAACCGTAGCTGATGATGACGCATGGTAATTGATAATTAAGCCTAAACCCGCAATAAACTGGAGTGTGAAATTCATCACGAGGAAAAATTCCGGTATAGGCAAGAGATCCCGGGTTCTATCAACATTAAATTGCCAAACACGAATATTCTTTCCAATCATTATCCAAAAAAATAACCCTAGTATAATTTGCCCTAAAGTCTGAAAAAATGAGTTGCCTTCAAAAAACGTCGGATTTTACTTTTAAACCTGTTTTTAAGTCTAATTATTTCGAATTACCATCACGATGCCCACGCAAATAAAGAAAGTACCAATTAAATGATAGAAGAATAATTCCTCTCCCAAAAATATTATTGCTAAAATCGATCCAAAAACAGGCATCAGACATATAAACACAGCCGCTCTTTGTGGTCCAAGAACTCGATTGCCCGTATTCCAAAGTGCTAATGACCCTATCGATATAATGATTGCAAGAATTGAGGCCCAGAACACTGAAATTGGTGTAAAGGGGAAAGGCTTAACGATGATTGTTTCACCAATATAAAATGGTAATAAAGGTAATGAGCCAAATAGCAAAATTATAAATAATGTTGGGAATGTTTTAAGATCCGCAGGAAGTCTCCGCAAGTTAATCGCATACATCGAATAAGAACAAATAGCGAGTATAACGATAAAGTCCCCTATGTTGAAGTTGAGATTTGAGATCGTAGCGATATCGGCCTTTGCAATCATAAAAAAAACACCAAAAATTGCTGACACAATTCCTATATACTGGATATTTCTCAGTCGATCCTTAAGAATAATCCATGTTAAAAGCGCAGTCGCTGCCGGCTGAGTTGTATTTACTAAAGCAGCATTAATTGCTGTTGTAAAATATAATGCGGTATATAAAAGAGTTCCGCCACCTACCATAAACGTGCCTTGTGCAAAATAAACACGCCAGTGCTTCTTAATGATTTCTATATTTTGGATAATATCTTTCCATACAAAAGGGGCCAAAAAAACCACCGCTATAACCCAGCGCCAAAAATTCAAGCCAATTAGAGGTATTTCTTCGTACACGCCCTTACCAATAATAACACCCACCGCCCATAGGAGGACATTCGTTGAAATCAAGAGATATGCAAGCTGTGTGCTGACTTTTGGTTTTCTTATCGGTCTTTCACTAATAGCCATATTAGCGTTCTAACTTGTCTAAGTCGGAAACAGTGGATTCCAGTAAATTTCTAACTGGATGCCCATGGGGTAATGTTCTCTGTGAAGTGGCATGAACTGCCCTCAGCTTCAACAATACCGATTCAATTGTCTTCGCCTGAGTATTTAATAGCCTATCCCCAATTTTCTTCATTTCAGTGTGATCAAGTTCTAGATCTTTGGACATACGCATCGCATTTGACCACATATTACATAACTCAATCAGGACTGTTTGATCATTTGTGCTATCTTTTTCAATCGTCATTCATTTGTCACTCAACTGAAAGAATTATGAACTCTATATAATAAGAATTTAAGGGTCGCGTTTGTCTTTTTGTTAACAAAATGAAAAATAAAATTTCTAGGTCGAAATATAATTTGGTACATTGAGTTGAATAACGCGATTAACAAAAATGCCAGGTGTTACTATAGCCTCGGGATCTAACTCACCTAGTTCAACAATATCATCTACCTGAACAACAGTTATTTTACCTGCCATGGCCATTGACGGGCCAAAGTTGCGTGCGGATTTGTCATAAGTTAAGTTTCCCCATCGATCTGCTTGCTTGGCCTTTATAAAAGCAAAATCTGCGTGAAGAGGGTACTCCAAAACGTAATCCTTGCCACTTAGTTTACGAGTTTCTTTGCCTTCACCCAATTTGGTACCAAAGGAGGTTGGGGTATAGAATCCACCAATCCCCGCTCCGCTAGATCGAATACGTTCGCTTAAAGTGCCCTGCGGGACTATCTCCAAATTAATTTCACCTGCAGAATAAAGATCTTTCACAACAGCTTTTTTTGCTGCTGTCGGGAAAGAACAAATAACTTTCGTAACGCGCCCTTCAGCGATAAGTTTTGCTAGTCCGTGATACGCTTCGCCAGCATTATTTGAAATAGCTGTAAGGTTCTTTGCACCTTGATCAATTATAGCTTCCATCAAAAGGCTCGGGGCTCCAGCCTCACCAAAACCGCTAACCATAATCGTTGCCCCGTCTTTAATACCTGCGACAGCTGCATCAATTGTTCCCACGGTTTTATCAATCATATTTTTTTACCTTATAAAATTTCTAGACTATTAATTAATGTATGGCTCAAAATTTTTCAAATCACATAAATAAGCTAAGAAGGTTAAAACTAAAATACCAATTTATCCAGATATACTCTAATCAACTGTCAATACTATTTTTCCCATATGAGCACTACTTTCCATCAAAATATGAGCTTCAGATGCCTGTTCAAGAGGAAAGGTCTTATAAATATGCGGAATTACCTCCCCCTTATCCATCAAATTACCAAATTCGGAATTCAATTTGGTTGCTATCAGGGCCTTTTCTTCGTTTGTTTGTGGGCGAAGTGTTGACCCCGAAATGGTGATACGATCACGGAGAACTCGTCCGAAGTTAATCTCTGCCTTAGGGCCTCCTAAAAAAGCAATTAATGCTATGCGACCATCCCTAGCCATAATATCAATTTCTTTTTGAACATACTCCCCAGTCACCATATCAAGAACAACATCAACTCCATGTCCTTCGGTAAAGGTGGTTGCAATATCTGGCCAATCCTCATCTTTATAGTTGATTGCTTTGTCTGCACCTTGGTCTAAACAAAATTTACATTTCTCTGATGACCCTGCCGTTGCAATAACGAAAGCACCCTTAGCTTTTGCCAATTGAATTGCTGCCAATCCAATTCCGCTACTACCCCCATGAACTAAAAAATACTCACCCGCCGCCAAATTAGACCGCATAAAAACATTATAATAAACTGTATAGAAATTTTCAGGTATAGCTGCAGCCATATTGGCATCAAAATCTTTTGGCCATGGGAGGCAATGACTATGTTGGACCGCTGTAAATTCTGCATAGCCACCCCCGTGAGTAAGCCCCATCGCTTTATCACCTAATTGCCAGTCACCGGTGTCGCTTCCGATTGCTACAACTTCGCCAGCCACTTCTAGACCAGGTAAAGGATTAGCACCTAGTGGTACCGGATAATGACCAGTTCGCTGCGCGATATCGGGTCGATTAACACCAACAGCTTCATTCTTGATCAAAATTTCCCCGGCCTTCAACTGAGGTATTGGAACCTCAACTGAAACGAGCATTTCGGGCCCTCCAGGTTCTTTGATATCAATCGCGATCATAGTTTCTGGATTATGAAGGGTGTTTTGCATCAGTTAACTCCTAAAAATGGCATCTCAAAAAATCTTAAATCTTATTGTTCTTGAAAAATTTCAGCAAAGATTGGTAGTTATAATCAAAGGTTGTTTTAATACACAAATGACTCAACTAGTCTCCATCAGCAGCACCCGGGCTTATTTGAACATCCCGATGAATATAAACGCAGAGCAGCAGACCAAAACTAAACATTAACGTTAACATTGCTGTACCTCCATATGATACGAGCGGAAGTGGCATACCAACAACAGGAACCAAACCCATTACCATTGCAATATTAACAAAAACATTTAAAAAAAATGACGTTGAAACACCAATACCGATTAAACGTCCAAATTGGCTCCTAGATTGTAGAGACATAAAAAATGCATAAACTAGCAACAAAACATATAGAAAAATGAGCAACAAACCACCCAAAAGTCCAAATTCTTCAGCCAACATGGTGAATATAAAATCAGTTTGTTTTTCTGGCAAAAAGCTCAAATGACTTTGAGATCCCTCCATAAAACCCTTGCCAAATAACCCTCCAGATCCAAGTGCTATTTTAGATTGTAAAATATGATAACCGGACCCTAGGGGATCTTTCTCTGGATCAATAAAAGTGAGTAAACGAGCCTTCTGATAATCTCGTAAAACGAACTGCCACAAGGGAATGATAGCTCCAATCGTCGCAAAAGCTCCGACAATAAAAATCCAAATTCTAACACCAACCACGAAAAACATCGCAACCCCAGTTGTTATCATTAAAATTGAAGTCCCAAGATCTGGTTGGCGTATAATAAGAAATGCTGGAATTAATATTAAAACAATTGGTATTAAAATATGAGAAATTCGCCCGACATCCTCTAATCGGCTCGCATAAAAATAGCGAGCAAGCAACAATATAATTGCAATCTTCATTATTTCTGATGGCTGAATAGTAAATACGCCCAGATCGATCCATCGCTGAGCACCCATTCCAATCGAACCACCAAACTCAACTACTAATAACAGTGCCAAAGCAATCAGATAAATTGGATAGGCGTAACGCAACCAAACGTGTATATCTATCACAGCCACAATCAACATTAAAATTATACCAATTATAAAACGTACCATTTGTCGGGAAGCCCATGGATCAAAACTACCATTAGCAGCCGAATACAGCATACCAAAGCCAATAGAAGCTGTTACACTAATCAACAATACAAACGACCAATTAATTTGCCATAAGCGTTGACCAAGATTCATATTCGACTGTCTAAAAGGAGATTTTACCATATTGCTAATTATCCGTTCTTTTTGATTTTGTTCATTGGCAAACGCGTGTTGGAACCTGCTAACTGATTTAACTTTGATCTTGAAGGATCCCGGTTTTGTACTTCCAATAAAATATCTTTGGCTATTGGTGCTGCAACGGTAGAACCTCCACCACCGTGTTCAACAACTACCGATATAGCGTAAAGAGGGTTTGAGATTGGCGCATATCCAACAAATAAAGCGTGATCACGCTCAGCCCATTTTAGATCTTTATTCTTTTTTACTCCTGCTTCACTTTCACGCTCTGACGCAGAAATACGCCGAACCTGTACAGTTCCAGTTTTACCACCGTATTGATATCCAGATTTTTTAATTCTAGCTTTATAAGCTGTTCCAATTGGTGACACCGTCACCTTCTCCATGGCCTTTTTCATTAACTCTAGATGCTGGATATTTACCCCAAGGTCGGGAAATTGAGACTGTGCCCTTGTCTCCAAATTTGGACTTTTTAACGTTGAATCTAGGGTCAAACTTGGTAGCACAGCTTTACCACCATTCACCAGGCGCGAGATCATAACAACTAATTGCAGCGGTGTTGTAAGAATAAGCCCCTGACCAATTCCTGCGAGCAAAGTCTCTCCTTTTTGCCAGGAAACCCGTTTTACTCTTTTCTTCCAAGCTCTTGTTGGAATTAAGCCTTTTTGCTCCCCGGACAATTCAATATCAAGGATCTGACCGA
The DNA here is from genome assembly GCA_964639965.1 of uncultured Rhodospirillaceae bacterium. Taxonomy (GTDB): domain Bacteria; phylum Pseudomonadota; class Alphaproteobacteria; order Rhodospirillales; family UBA2165; genus TMED23. Next base: position 9,161 of record CAZXGI010000023.1, on the reverse strand, counting down.
GACCTAACCGTCGAGCCATGGCAGAAATACTATCAATTCCGGTTCGCAACGCTATCTCATAAAAATATACATCGCACGATTGAACAATAGCGTTCACCATACTCATGTTTCCGTGCCCGCCTTTCTTCCAACAATGAAACATTGATTCACCGAGTTCCATTTCACCTGAACAAAAGTATTTTGTCCTTGGGGTCACAACACCTTTAGCGAGCGCTGCCAACGCAACTATCATTTTAAAAGTTGATCCTGGAGCATATAGCCCCGCAATTGCCTTATTATTTAGAGGTGTCCGAGGATTAGACACCAATGCCTGCCATTCAGAATTAGATAACCCTCGATTAAAAGCATTTGGATTAAAACCTGGTGTCGATGCTAGGGTGAGGATTTCACCAGTATTAACATCCATAACCACCGCTGACGCGGCTTGTTTGCCAAGCCTTCTAGCCACAAATTTCTGCAATTCAACATCTATCGTTAGATAAGTTTCTGCCCCTGGTTGACCTTCATGCCGTTCCAATTCACGAATTTGACGTCCAAAAGCATTTACTTCGACCTGAGTTGTCCCACTTTTACCTCGAAGATTAAGATCAAGTGATTTTTCTATTCCAGCTTTACCAATCCTAAAACCCGGAAGTTCAAGCAATGGATCACCTGTTATTTCATTTTCAGAAACTCGAGAAACATAACCCAGAACCGACACTGCATCAGATCCAGCAGGATAAAACCGGCTTTCACCTACATCAATCACTATACCCGGTAACTCCGCGGCATTAACCTCAATTTTGGCAACATCACTCCATTCTAAGTTTTCTCTCAAAATTAAAGGAAGAAAACGCCGCTTACGTTTTAACTTACGTTTTACCCGACTTATATCCTGGGCACTAAAGGGAATTATTTTGTTGAGTTGCGACAAAGAATATCCTAGATCATCGGTATTTTCTGGAACCAGCATGACACGATAATTTTGTTGGTTAATTGCCATTGGACGTCCAAATCTATCAAGAATACGCCCCCGTTTTGGAGGTATAAGTTTCAAGCTTATTCTATTCTCATCGGCAAGGGTTTTATACTTTTCACCTTCAACGACTTGCAAATAATACATCCTGCCGACTAAGCCCGAAAACAACATCAACTTACCGCCAAATAAAAGGATCGAACGTCTTGAAAAGGTTTTATACCGGTTAGCATCTCTATGCATCGATTATTCCTGCTGCAAAAATGCCTGCTGCCAACGCAAAAACACCCAAGCGACTGTTGGGAAAATTCCTAGTAATATTAAATATTGAAGGGCCGCTATATTAAAGTCTAAAAACATTATGTACCAAATGGACCCAAGCAAATAACTTTCAATTGATGCCAACATTGACATCAGAGCAAAGCCAAACCAATAAAATGTAAAAGATTTACCAGCAAAAAAACGTCGCTGAGAAAGTACTATACCATAAACGGTCAGAAAAACTAAAATATATAAGCCAACTGGTGTGCCCAATAAAAAATCCTGTAGTAATCCTAATATAAAAACAGAAAATATGGGCAGTAGATCAGGCCGATAGATAGCCCAGTGATAGATTGCAACAAGCGCAAAAATGGGGGTTATCTCAATGAAACCAGGAATATGGGTGGGTACAACGCTTAAAATTACTAATATTAGACTTAAACCAAAAGGTGTAATGGATCGCGCAAAATAATCTAATTTTTGCCAGACGGCGGTTTTCATTTCCCAACAGGCTGACCGTTAACCGCCCTCTCTAGCACTTGTTTATCTTGGTCAATTTGCATCAAATTATTCAAACCAAAATCAACAATACGAACATACTCCAATCTGGAGAAATCAGTGAAAAGCTGGACATCTATGCCTTCATCACTGGCCGATGATACAATTCCTATCGGTAACCCAGATGGAAAAGCTCCACCATGTCCAGACGTAATAATACGGTCACTTGGAAAAACTTTAGCGCCTTGTGGTAAATGAATTAAACTGGCAAGGTTCGTATTCTTGCCAGTCATGATAGCACGAGTTCGATTGCTTTCAACCAATACAGGTACCCGAGAATTAATATTGGTCAATAATAAAACGCGCGACGATCTATTCGATACCTCAAAAATACGACCAATAACCCCTTGAGAACCAACGACCGTTTGACCTTTTACAACACCATTCTTTTTTCCTGCGTTTAAAATTAGCATATTAGATAAAATACCACCAGAACCAGCTATCACTCTAGCTGTAATGTATTTCTCATTTTTGTCATCCACCGCACTGAGCAATTGTTTAAGCGCCGTATTATCAGACTGTAATTTACGAGCAACAGTCTGCCACTGTAATAAACGGATATTTTCCTGCTTTAACCGATTGTTTTCATTTCTAATATCACTCAATTCTCTAACGTTCTGAACATGAGCAGAGATTGTAGCCGCTGGACGAGAAAAAGCTTCTAAAATAGGTGCTATAGCCTGGGTAGCCTCCATACGAACTCGATCAATCGCAAGAGTGTCAAATTTGCCTAGTAACATGAAACCAAAAGCAGACAAAATCAGCCCGAGATACATAAACCGCTGAACCAAGCTTTTCAGCGGTGCTACAATCCTTATAAGAGCGCTAGAACGCTGTTCCAAAATTATCTCCAACCTAGTTTAATTACCTAAGCAGAATAGGCCCAAAGTAGCACCAAATTCTAGTTTTACAAAAGAACGCTAATTTCTGTGCTTATTACATTACCTAATTATCGTTAATACATCGTTGTCAGCACGTGGCGAAGTTTCTTCATTTCTTCCATTGCCCGTCCTGTTCCCATAGCCACACATTGCAAAGGCAAATCAGCTATTGATACTGGCAATCCCGTCGCATAACGCAAAACATAATCCATATTAGTTAACAAAGCGCCCCCTCCTGTCAGCACGATACCTTTATCCACAATATCTGCAGCTAATTCAGGGGCTGTATGTTCTAGAGCTGCTTTCACTGCTTCAATAATTGCACTTACCGGTTCGGCCAAGCTTTCAGCGATTTGACGCTCACTAAGAACCAGTTCTTTTGGCACACCATTCATCAAATCGCGGCCTTTGATTTCCATAGTCGGGCCTTCACCTTCTTCCGGTGGACAAGCAGAACCGATCTCTTCTTTTATTCTCTCAGCGCTTCCCTCTCCAACAAGCAAATTATGGTTCCGCCGAATATATGCAATAATAGCCTCGTTCATTTTATCACCGCCAACACGCACCGAGCGGGCATAGACAATACCACCAAGACTAAGCACAGCGACCTCTGTTGTTCCTCCTCCTATGTCAACTATCATTGATCCTGTGGGCTCCGTTACGGGTAAGCCTGCACCAATAGCAGCAGCCATAGGTTCCTCGATTAAAAAAACTTTACGGGCACCGGCCGCCTCAGCAGATTCTTGGATAGCACGACGCTCAACAGCGGTTGAACCCGAAGGAACGCAAATGACAATTAATGGTGATGCAAAACTTCGACGATTATGTACTTTGCGGATAAAATACTTAATCATATCTTCAGCAATCTCAAAATCTGCTATTACACCGTCCCTCAATGGCCGAATAGCTTGTATATTTCCTGGTGTCCGGCCCAACATTTGCTTGGCCTCGTTGCCCACAGCTAGAACTTGTTTCTTTCCCTTAAGCTCAACCATAGCCACAACTGAAGGCTCATTTAATACTATATTCTTACCTTTAACGTAAACTAGGGTGTTGGCAGTTCCAAGGTCAATTGCCATATCGGCTGATAAAAATCCAAAAATTCGTGATAACATAAAGTCTCTCAATACCTAAAATTTAAAACAATACCTTCTGGCAACCGTCAATATTTTCTATCAAATTCAACAAACCATCGGAGAGATAAAAAATTTCACAAACAAAATTTTGACCATTCACATTCTATGGCCAAATATTTTTTTACCTCCAGTAATATATCTGATCAAAATTGGTTTTAAAACATCAATAAATGCATAATTGCAATTTTTCAAATTTCTCTAATGCTATTATGCAGATAGAGCACTCGGCGCAGATTTGCGGCGTTTTATCAATAGTTTATTTAACGCATTAATATATGCCTTTGCTGAAGCGACCATGGTATCTGTATCAGCCCCTTGACCATTAACTGTTTTACCCTTCTCTTCTAACCGAACCGTGACTTCTGCTTGAGCGTCAGTTCCCTGTGTTACAGCATGTACCTGGTAAAGTTGTAAATGTGGGCTATAACCCGTCAAATGTTTTATGCCCTTAAAAATTGCATCTACCGGCCCATCACCCGACATTTCAGTTGAAATCTGATCACCATCTACATTCAGTGTCATTAATGCTTTTGGGGGCTTATGCTCGGTGCCACATAAAACCTCCAACTTATCCAAATTGATGGTATCATTGGTTCGTACTACCGCATCATCAACTAATGCAACAATATCCTCGTCATAAACGTCTTTCTTAATATCAGCTAAATTTTTAAAACGTTTAAAAGCGTCCTGAATTGAATTGTCACCTAGATCATACCCTAATTCTATAAGCTTCTCTCGAAAAGCATGTCGACCCGAGTGTTTACCCATGACCAGTTTACTTTCAGTTAAGCCAACAGATTCGGGTGTCATTATTTCGTATGTCTGCGAATTCTTCAGCATTCCATCTTGATGAATACCAGATTCGTGTGCAAAGGCATTGGCCCCAACAATAGCTTTGTTAGGCTGTACCGCAAAACCCGTAACCGTTGAAACCAGTTTAGAAGCTTTAGTTATGAGTTCAGATTTGACATTTACATTGTACGGTAAATGATCAGGCCTTGTCTGTAATCCCATGATAATTTCTTCCATAGCGGCATTTCCAGCCCGTTCGCCCAAACCATTGATAGTACATTCAATTTGACGAGCCCCCGATTGAACTGCTGCTAGGGAATTAGCTACCGCAAGGCCCAAATCGTTATGACAATGTACAGAAATTACTGCTTTATCAATATTTGGGACCCTAGATCTAACCATTTCGATGAGTGCTGCATATTCGCTGGGCATCGCATACCCTACGGTGTCAGGAATATTGATTGTAGTAGCTCCGGCATCGATTGCGGCTTCAATGGTCTGACACATAAAATCGTGCTCTGTACGGGATCCATCTTCACAAGACCATTCGACGTCGTCGGTAAAATTTCGGGCGTAAGTTACGCTGTCAATCACAGCTTGATGAACATCTTCCGGTTGCATCTGCAACTTGTATTTCATATGTAGTGGCGACGTTGATATAAATGTATGAATTCTGCCCCTTGCTGCTGGATTAATAGCCTCAGCACAACGCTCGATATCGCCTTTGCTAGAACGCGCTAATCCACAAATTATTGAACCCTTTACCATCTTAGCGATTTCATTGACCGCTTCAAAATCTCCATCCGAAGCAATAGGAAAACCAGCCTCAATAATATCTACACCCATATCTTCCAAAACTTCTGCAATACGGAGTTTCTCAGATAAATTCATGGAGGCGCCAGGCGACTGTTCTCCGTCGCGCAATGTCGTATCAAAAATTTTTATTTCGTTGTTTGCGTTCTTTTTGTTCATTTAACTGGACCTTTTTAATTGACTATTACGAAGCTTAGACATTCCCTTACCTCTGAACACATAATGCTAATTTAGCGTGTGTGATCAGAGGCGTCTAAGTCGCAGGGCCAGCAATAGGGGGCTTTGGGATAAAGAATCAGCACACAACCCACCTGACTGCAAATTATAAAATTCACTAAATCTAGTGTTTGTAACAACGGTTCTCTCATCAAGAAACACTGAATCACCCCAAAAATTGCCGAATAAAAGGTTATTACGTCGTTTTGACATCCAAAGTCAATAAATTAATCGGCTGGATTTGGTTTTATATCCATAGCTTAGTTTAATTTTTTGCTCACCTTTAGAATGAGCAATTCTTTCAATATTGCCAAATTCTTTCTATAGTCATGATTGATAAATGGAACAATATCCTCGGAGGTTAAATTAAGATGGAAAATTTTACACCCCTGTCGTCAGCAGTTGGGGGCATTCTAATTGGCTTAGCTGCAACAATGCTGCTTCTAAACCAAGGCCGTATTGCAGGGATAAGCAACATTGTGGGTGGTTTATTTGAGACAAATGAGAATGAGCGAGTTTGGCGTTTGCTTTTTCTTGCCGGGCTAATCATAGGATCACTAGCTTATGTTTTTTTTGGCCAACAAGCCCCGGAAGTTAATATGAACCCGTTTAAGCTCACTGATAATAATCAGATACTTTTTATGATCCTAGGTGGATTATTGGTTGGGCTAGGCAGTCAAATTGGATCAGGTTGCACCAGTGGTCACGGCGTTTGTGGGCTAGGTAGGTTCTCTATGCGATCACTAATCGCAGTAATCACCTTTATGTTAACCGCTGGCACAACAGTCTTTTTCATTAGAATTCTAACCGGGGCTTAAATTATGCGTAATGTTCTATGCCTTATATCTGGACTTCTTTTTGGCTTGGGCCTCGCGATTTCAAACATGATTAACCCAGCAAAGATCGTTGGATTTTTGGATATTACTGGCGACTGGGACCCGAGTCTAGCATTCGTAATGGGTGGTGCTGTTTGTGTGACTGCCCTGACGTTTAGATCAATCTTAAAACGTTCTGCACCAATTTTTGACGATAGTTTTCATTTGCCCTCAAAAGTTGACCTTGATACAAAGTTAATCGTTGGGGCTGGTATTTTTGGGATTGGTTGGGCAGTCTCCGGATTGTGCCCCGGGCCCGCAATAGCATCTATTGGCTTTTTGGACCAAAAACTTTTGATATTCGTCGTTGCGCTTTTAACTGGCAGCCTTATTGGGAAAATAATCGTGTCAAAGAATAATTCTAGCTAATTAATCTTTGGATTAAGCAAACTAAGGGAGCATATAATGTCCAATTCAACCATGATGAAAGCCGTTCAAGTGACCAAATTTGGTGGTCCAGAAGTATGCGAATTGTTAGATGTACAAATACCAACATGTGGCGATGATGAGGTTTTAATTAAAATACACCTGGCGGGAATAAATTACCTCGATATTTATACTCGAGAGGGTATACGAGGGGGGCCACTGCCATTTATCCTTGGATCAGAAGGCACAGGCGAGGTTGTAGAAACTGGTATCAACATAAGAGATGTCAAGATCGGCGACAATTTAGTCTTTAGAGGTGCCACTACTGGCACCTATGCGGAGTATGCAACTGTTCCGGCTTGGTTAACATACCCAATTCCATTGGATATTAAGCCAGAGGATGCAATCACCATGCACCTACAAGGTATGACAGCCCACTATCTGGCAAACGACGTATTTCCCCTTAATAAGCAGCATACCTGCCTAATTCATGCTGGTGCTGGAGGCGTGGGACACCAACTTATTCAATTGGCAAAGGAAAAGGGTGCGCGCGTATTTACAACCACCGGCAACCCAGAAAAAGCTGAAATAGCTCTTGGTTTTGGTGCAGATGAGGTGATCTTGTACGAAGACGTGGACTTTTCCCAGAAAATTCTAGACTTAACCAAAGGTGAAGGGGTTAATGTTGTCTTCGATTCAGTTGGAAAAGCCACCATAGACGGGTCGATTAACTGCACCAAATTTCTGGGGACCGTGGCATTATTTGGAGATGCATCAGGGGTCATGCCTCCACTCGAAACGCGAAAATTAGCAGCTAATTGCATAAAACTTACTCGTGTCGGTTTGTTTCCGTTTGTCGCCAATCACACTGCCATAAAGAAACGTTGCGACGAATTATTTGATCTATATAAGACAAAAAAATTAAAACCATTGGTAGCACCGGTTCGTCCTTTATCTGAAGTCACCAATGTGCTTACTGAGATGGAGAACAGAAATACAACTGGCAAACTTCTTCTGCGACCCTAATACAAAACAAGCTAAAAAGATTAAAGCTCTCGCGTTCTTGATTGTCCTACCAAACAAAAAATTATTACGGAGTAACTAAAGATGTATAAAGCCACCGCAGATATTATTTTACCGACAACTATAATAGGCTCCCTGCCCCGTCCAAGTTGGTTTACTGAAAACATGGGAAATCAAACCTTCCTAGAAGCAATGGTAAACTCACGCTACCGGGAGCAATATACGGATACAGTTGCCGCATACCTGAATGAACAAACTACGGCTGGCTTGGATATTTGCACCGATGGTGATGTCCATTATGATGAACAAGTTGGAGGCCAGAGCTGGACAAGTTATCCGCTGTTCCATATGGAAGGGTTTGATCGAAAAAATCCAAAACCCGCGATCATGAAAACTGGTGGAGTTGGATTTCCAATGGGCCATATTCTTCATGACTATTTAGAAGCTCGCGTAATGCCACAAATCATTGGCCCCATTGGCAAGGGCGATCTTCAGTACACTCAGATGTGGAAAACCGCCCAACGCATGACAACAAAGCCGGTAAAATTTGGTACCATAACACCAGAGTTACTGGCAGCCGCAGTCGATGATCAATACTACAAAGACCCTGTAGAAAGGATCATGGCTCTTAGTGATGCGATCAATTCAGAAATAAATGAATTAGCCGATGCTGGATGTCCTGTTATTCAATTAGAAGAACCTCAAATTCACATGATCCCAGCACGTGGTCCTGTTTTTGGAAAACTTGGTATGAAAGAAATGGCAAACATTTTTAATAACACCGTTAAAGGCTTACGCGATAAGACAGAAATTTGGTGCCACACCTGCTGGGGAAATCCTTCCCAACAGCGCATGTTTGCAGATGTACAAGTCTACGGTCCAGCCCTGGAAACACTAAACCAAGTAGACGCCGATATCCTAACTTTTGAATCTTGCAGCTCAAACCGTATGGAATTGGATAAAATAGGTGAAATTATTCAAGACAAAAAAATCGCAATCGGGGTAATAGATCATCATTCATTGCAAATTGAGAAGCCGGAAGACATAGCCGATCACATACGAGAGGCGCTCAGACATATTCCGGCTGAAAGGCTGGTTATTGCTTCTGATTGCGGCATGGGCCGAGAAGGAATGAGTAGGAGGCATGCACGTTATAAAATGGTTTCACTGGTATTAGGAACCAATATTATCCGCAAAGAACTCGGGATCCCGGAAGCAGATTGTTTAGCCGCAGATAGCAATTATTCCTTGGTCACAACAGAATAATAAGTATCTGTTAAAAAAA
>CAZXGI010000022.1:0-37827 GCA_964639965.1 uncultured Rhodospirillaceae bacterium | reverse complement strand
TCCATTACTTCAGAATGACGAGTGTCCACTGAAATTATTGCTCCAAATTTAGCCATTTCGCGTATCACAGGTATGATACGTCTTATTTCCTCATCTGGATCAACTGGAAATGCCCCGGGGCGAGTTGATTCGCCCCCTATATCAATAATATCCGCACCCTCTTCAATCAATTTCTGACCATGAGCCACGGCTCGTTCTTGATTAAAAAATTTTCCGCCATCTGTAAAGCTATCTGGCGTAACGTTAACAATACCCATGACAAGTGGTCGATCGAGAGATAAGCTTGCAAAACTTCGCAAATCAGCCTTCAGTTTGAGGCTTCAAATCGCCATCATAGCCTTTGCCTGCTTCTTTTCTAGAACCCTTACCGCTGGTCGGAACAGATGATTTAGTAGTATTATCTGAATCACTATCGCTTAAATCTGGTCGAAAAACCCCTTCTCCGTTTAAAAGGGAGTCAACCTCGCTACCAGTCAATGTTTCATATTCCAACAAAGCCTGAGCAAGCATCTCAAGATCTCCGGCCTTATCAGTCAAAACCTTCCTAGCTTTATTTTCGGCTTCTTCAATCAGTCGACGAACCTCTTCATCAATCAACTTTGCTGTTGCATCAGAGACATTCTTATGACGTGCCACTGAATGACCAAGAAAGACCTCCTCATCGTTATCGGTATAACGCAACCGACCGAGCTTATCACTAAAGCCATACTCAGTAACCATACGACGCGCCATATTGGTTGCTTGTTGTATATCGTTACCAGCACCTGTCGTAACATTCTCTATCCCAAAAGTTAACTCCTCGGCTAATCTACCACCAAACATAACCGCTAGTTTGGACTCCAATTCAAGTTTTGAATAACTATATTTGTCACGTTCCGGTAACGACATAGTTACCCCTAAAGCCCGACCTCGCGGAATAATTGTAACTTTATGTAGAGGATCATGTTTGGGAACATTAATACCGACGATAGCGTGACCCGCTTCATGATAAGCAGTTAGAGCTTTTTCATCATTAGTCATCACCATAGAGCGACGTTCTGATCCCATCATCACTTTGTCTTTGGCCTCCTCAAAGTTTGACATAGTGACCATTCGCCCACCTGTCCTTGCTGCTAATAGCGCAGCCTCATTAACCAGATTGGCCAAATCTGCTCCTGAAAAACCCGGAGTACCACGCGCTATTACTTTGGCATTAACATCTGGTGCGATTGGCACATTACGCATGTGAACTTTTAGAATTTTTTCGCGACCAATAATATCAGGGTTGGGAACAGTAACTTGGCGGTCAAAACGACCAGGCCGCAATAAAGCCGGATCAAGCACATCAGGACGGTTTGTTGCTGCTATTAAGATAACACCTTCATTAGATTCAAAACCATCCATCTCAACCAGCATTTGATTCAGAGTTTGTTCTCGCTCGTCATTGCCGCCCCCCAATCCTGCACCTCGGTGGCGGCCAACTGCATCCAACTCATCGATAAAGATAATGCAAGGTGCATTCTTTTTGCCTTGCTCAAACATATCTCGAACACGGCTCGCTCCAACACCAACGAACATTTCAACAAAATCAGATCCGGAGATTGTGAAGAATGGAACATTTGCTTCTCCGGCAATAGCGCGAGCCAATAATGTCTTACCAGTACCTGGAGGCCCTACAAGCAGACAACCTTTAGGGATCTTACCACCCAAGCGTTGATACTTAGCTGGATCTTTAAGAAATTCAACTATTTCTTCAAGTTCTTGCTTTGCCTCATCTATCCCAGCAACATCCTCAAACGTAACACGACCTGTTTTTTCAGTAAGTAATTTAGCCTTTGACTTACCAAATCCCATAGCTTTGCCACCACCTCCTTGCATCTGACGCATGAAAAATATCCACACACCAATTAACAAAAGCATTGGAAACCAGGAAATGAGGATACCAAACAATGATAATTCATCTTCAACCGGGATGGCTTTAATGTGAATTCCCTTTTTGCTTAAATTAGGGATTAGTGTTGGGTCTTCTGGCAAAAAAGTTTTAAAAGCACGCCCATCTCCATAATGCCCTGTTGCTTTCTGACCCTGTATTGTTACATCACGCACATCACCGCTATCAACCGCACCTAGAAAATCAGAAAATGCTAATGACATATAGGGACCCTGTTTCGAGGAGCCTTGGAACATGTTGAACAACGTAAATACCAATAAACCTATAATGACCCAAAGGGCTATATTTTTCCGAAAATTCAAATCTATTACCTTCCCTAATCGCAGAATAGTATCTAACCAGAAACATTTGGTTAAATAAGATCTTGAAACACTATTTTAAAATAGTTCAAAAGTTGATTTTAGCAACATATATGTAATATTCAACATACGAAATCTTTTTGGTTATTCTGATTTTTCCTCTTTGCAGACACTGAATGTTTCATATCGATTTCTTTTTGATCGATAAAAACAAGTTATGCTGTCCAGGGCTCCTATATTTCAAGCCCGGCACATGAATAACCCCGTAATCATCAAACAATGTAGGTAGCGTAATTTTTACCGAATATGGCAATAAAACGTGTTTTAAATCAGGGCATTTTTGAACTATTTCGAGCCAGCCCTTCTTACCGAGAGCTCCCAACCAACCTTTTGGGCCTTCTGGTCCAAAAATTTCAACATCAAACAAGCCATCCCAATAAAATTTATCACCAGCAACAACCTTTCTTTTTGAAATTGATCGTGGATCTCTACAAACGATAACAGTAGAACCTTTATAGACAAAAAAACACCCCCCTAATGTAAAGTTGGACATTTCGCTGGATTTAATATTATCCATAACATGTTTTATGGATCGATGCCGTGGGGGATAAAACTTGCCGCTCAATTCAGAAATAATTCGAATAAGAACACGTTCGAAAATTGGGTCTGGTAGATGTTTTAAAACGTCCAAATGCACAACTAAGTAAGCGTCCGGAAAAATACGCACCGCTCTCTCAAAAAATACAGTAACGACATCAGCCAGCTGTTTGCGTAGAGAGTTGAAATGGCCTGATAGTCGAAACATTCTTTCTGAGGACAATCCCCGATTTTCTAGCTTTTCAATAGTTTGTCTTATTCTTGTACGCTGAAATTCCAATCTTTGATTTGAAGGGTCTTCAATCCATGTTTGTTGTTTCTCCCTCAAAAATTCACGTAAAAGGGCCTTCGATACCCCTAAAAGTGGTCTAACCAAAAATAAATTATTAAGTTGGACAATGGAATTCATCGAAGCCAAACCATCCAAACCACTCCCTGAACTCGCCCGCATTAAAAATGTCTCCACTTGATCATCTAGATGATGAGCCGTCATTAAAACAGTAAAATTGTTCTCAAGGCACCATCTTGCCAAAAGTTGATATCTTGCCTTTCTGGCTGCCTCCTGTATGCCGGTTACTGGCTTTTCCCCTTCCCAATTTAAAATTCTATGGCTAACCTTCCAGTTGGCTAACCAATTTGATACCATTTGGGATTCCTTTTTAGAACTCTTACGCAACCCGTGATCGACAGTAAGCGCGGTAATTACGTGGTTTTTGCGCCTAGCCCATTTAGATAACATTAGGCATAAAGCCATACTATCAGAACCACCTGAAACAGCCACCGCGATGGAAGTTTTTTCATGAAAAAGGCTGCGGAAAGGCGCAAATAGAGCGTCTAAGCTATCATTAGAAATCATTTGGGCCAATGCTAAATCTAATGCTTCATTAGTCGCAGCTTGACCGCTTAAACTCCCGTTTGAGGTGTTTTTTAATATTTTTTGAAGCATCAGGATAATCCTTGGCAAGCTTGCTAAATGTCGCACATGCATCTTGTTTTTTTTTCATATTTGCAAGCGACATTCCAAGCTTTAACAAAGAACTAGGAGCTTTTACCCCTTTTGGTGCTTGCTGATACCCGCGCAAAAAAGCTTCGGCGGCGGATCTATAATTTTTTCTTACATAAAATGACTCACCTAGCCAATAACGTGCATTTGGCGTTAGCCTATCTTTTGGATGCCTCTGGATAAATTCCGAAAAAGCTAATTCCGCATTGCTATATTCAGTTTTTCGCAAAATTGATAAAGCATAACGATACTGAACTTCGGGGGTACCTTTAGGCAGAATCATTCGTTGCTGTTCAACAATACCTGGTAAAACTGAATTTGCAGATGGTCCATTCTGCGAAGCATCGTTTGTTTTACGTTTAAGCGCACTTAAATTTGTTTCACTAATTTTACCAAGAATACTTGGCTTACCCGATGAGACTACTGGACCCCCAGTTGGAGTGCCTATTTTCTTTACACCCGCAGCACGCGGGACAGCAGAAAGGGTTGGCTCCCGATTAACGAGCGACTGCCCGCCACCATTTCCACCGGCAACGTTCTCAAGCCTGGTCAAACGAAAATCAATATCACTTACCAGTTTATCTAACCGGCCCTTGATCTCGTCTAAATTATGACTAATACCTTCCATGCGGTTAGTCGAAGATTGCAATTCACCCTTTATCTCAGCGAGACGATCCTCCAAACGAATGACATAGGCACTACCAACTTCAACCTTTGGTGCTGGTAATGAAGAGCCTCCAACCGAAACATTTGGAACTTTCTCACTTTTGTATACACGGCGGCTGAGAACTTGAATGTCACGCTCTATTCTGCCAAGTCTATCAGAAATATTTTCAACATCCAAAGATTGAGAATAGCCTTCACCGGAATATGCTGCCAAAACCAGGTTAATAACTAAAAAAAGTCTTAAATATTTATTCATCCGACATAAAGCTCTTTGTTCTTCGCTTAAAACAAATTTAACTATCGAGCAATTTCCCATACAAACTTGGCCAAATAAAGGCGGAATTTGACTATGAGGAATACCTTCATAAATGATTCATTACCCAAATACCATGACGCCCGCCTCCCCGCATGTCCAGGATGGCGAGCGTCAAAACGCTTCGATCAGTAAATTTTATCTAGTTACAGTCGTAACACCGCGGCGATTTTGCGACCATGACGACTCATCATGACCAAGAGCCACTGGCCGCTCTTTACCATAAGAAATCGTTTTAATGCGGTTCGGGCTAACACCCAAAGCTATCAAAAAGTCTTTAGCCGAATTTGCCCGACGCTCACCTAACGCTAAGTTATATTCACGCGTACCTCTTTCGTCGGCGTGACCTTCAATCGTGACTTTAACGCTACCATATTTCTTCAACCAAGCTGCTTGCTTTTCTAAGGTTGAACGCGCTCCAGCATTTAGATTTGATTTATTCAATGCGTAAAACACCCTATCACCAACGTTCACGACCAAATCTTGCGATGAACCTGGTGTAATTGAAAAACCTTTTGGAGGAGCTTTCTTTTTACTCTTCTTCGAAACATCACCGCCACCAGCAGCTTTACCTGTTTCCGTGGAAGTCGATTCACACGCTGCAACAAAAAATAACGCCGCAATTAAAACTAATAAACTCTTTAAATTCATATCATGGTCCCCCTGATCGGAACGTTTGTTAAAAATAATCAAATCTCACATCGCTGGGATCTGAAGATGCCATCCATTAAGCTCAACAAAGCCATACAAAGTCACTCTTTATCACACTAATCAAAAATTACGACACAAAAATGCAAAAATATGCTAAAAAGTTGCAAAATAATCAAAAAAACGCGTAAATGGTATCAATATAGCCACGAAAATCAATTATAATCATCAAAAACTAGGGAATCAAGGGCGACCATGCTGGATCCGAGGCATCCATTGGTGTCACAAGTTCACGCTCATTATAACCAGTCAAGTCAATTGAGTACAACTTTGATGTTACACCGCCTTCTTTGCTAATCGGCCTCTCCCGAAAATACATAATAACCCGACCATTTGGTGACCAAGTTGGCGATTCGACTAAGAATCCTTCTGCAAGCAACCGCTCCCCCTTTCCATCAACATCCATAACCCCTATAAAAAATTTCCCCCCCAACATCTTTGTAAACGCGATGAGATCACCTCGTGGAGACCAAACTGGCGTGGCATAACGGCCTCGCCCGAAGCTAATACGTTTCGTCTTTCCCCCATCAGCATTCATAACATAAATCTGTTGAGAGCCCCCGCGATCAGAATTAAACACTATGCGATCTCCATCCGGTGAATAATGCGGTGAGGTGTCAATAGCTGAGTGTTTTGTTAATCTCGTTACTTCGCGGGTCCTAAGGTCCATTGAATAAATTTCGGAATTACCATCCTTAGCCATGCTCATTATCACCCCATTACCATCAGGAGAAAAACGTGGAGCAAATGTCATACCTGGAAAATCACCGAGCAATTCTTGACGGCCCGAATCTATATTAAAAATATAAACTCGCGGAACATTCCCATGATAGGACATGTATGTTATTTCCTGGCGTGACGGCGAGAATCGAGGAGTTAATACTAGCGAAGAACCGTCTGTAAGGAAGTGATGATTTTCGCCATCTTGATCCATAATAGCAAGCCGCTTAATTCTTTTATCGCTAGGACCACTCTCAGCAATATAAACGATACGAGTATCGAAATAACCGTTCTCGCCAGTCACTCTTTTATAAATAGCATCCGCTATAATATGCGCAATTCTGCGCCAATTCTCAGGTACGGTTGAATAAACTTGCCCAACCATTTGTTGTTCCGCAAACACATCCCAAAGACGAAACTGCACTTTTAAACGTTTGTTGCCAATGAGTTCAACCTTTCCTTGAGAAAGCGCTTGGGCCTTAAGAAGCCGCCAATTACCAAATGCTGGCTTCATATCGATAGAATTTTCAACATCAATAAAAGCTTTTTCATTAATAGCAGAAAATAGACCAGAACGAACTAAATCAGCTTTAATAACAATCGCAATATTACGTCCAAGGTTTATTTCTTTATCTGAATTTCCCAATAGGTTAGTAACAGCCAAAGGTATTGGCTTAACCACTCCGCGCGTTATATCGACTTGCAGCTCTGCCCTCAACGGCAATGTGTCAATTGTTATAAATAAACCTATAAGTATGACACCAGTTATAGTTTTAAAAAAATAAATCATAAAATTATCAATATACCCTTTAACCAAGTCTTTGAAAATCGATTTATATAAAGACATCTCCTATCTTCCTAACATTTCTCTGGGATTAAATGTAAGTTTCAAATCTTTCCACACATCGTATTTATTTACTGGCAAATTGTATGGTTGGCAGCTTGGGTTTAAGACTGCGCGCAAAGCACTCTCACCAGCCGCCAACTTAAATGGATCAGAATTGAGATCAGATCGATTGGTAATATTTGCTCCCATGACATGTCCATCAGGTCGAAGCTTTACTTCAATCGCAACAATTATGTCCTGAGCTTTTTTCGAACCTGCTTGAAAATTCCAACATTGCTCCATCTTTCTTTTAACCAAATTTATCATGGCGTTACGCTCGCTCATAGTAACCCGCCTACTCGGATCAAATTCTGTCGGCCGTTTAGACAAAGTTTTTGATAACCTCGCCATTAAATCGTATTCGGTTTTTGATTTTTTTTTCTTTGCTGTTTCTTTCTTCTTGGGAATAGGTTTTCGGAAATCTTTTTCAAGATTCTTCAACACCATGGCAAATCGATCTGGCGGTTTTGGCTTTCGTCGAGGTTTCACCTTGGCCAAATTTTTATGAACTTTTAATTTTGGAATTGGTTTTTTAATGGGCCTTGCTTTTGGTAATGAGGGCTCCGGGACAACAACTCTCTCTTTTTCGATCCGGCGTGTTGGTCTTAGGGCTTTTTTTTCTTCAGTCAAGGGCAAATTCGCAGGTTTCTTGATTTTCTTTTTCAAAGGTTTTTTCGGCTCTTCTGAAGTAGAGGGAAGATTTGTAGTTAACGCTGTGGGAACGACGTCAACCACCATAGGGATATCTCTAGCAATTGAAGTCCTGCGAATTTCTGGCAAACCAAAAACACCTATCACAATCACAACGGTGTGAAGAAAAATTGAGGCAAATATACTTGAACGCACTATCCTATTTCTTTCCAATTTCTATCTAAATCTCTTCATGACTCACTTATTTGAAGTTCTTTTAGCCGCGGATTGTGGCATTTCCGTGATCAAAGCGACTTTTTTAAATCCTGCAGAATTAAGCGTTCCCATGACTTGCATAATCCGGCCATACTTAATCGTCTTATCACCACGAACAAAAATTCGTATATCCGGGTTTGCCCCGGTAATCGCGATCAGACGAGGCGCCAAGGAAGATAACTCAATCTTTTTGTCTTGGAGAAAAATTTGTCCACTTGCTTTAACGGTAACAGCAAGTGGTTCTATCTGGTCACGAATTAACCCGGCCTTAGTTTTAGGTAAATCAACTTGAACTCCAACCGTTAACAAAGGTGCCGTCACCATAAAAACCACAAGTAAAACAAGCATAACATCAACCATAGGTGTAACGTTAATATCGGCTATTGGGCCAGTTCTCTCCCGTCGCCTTATACTATTCCTGCGCCCTGGCCTATCTTTTGGATCAACCGCTACAGCCATACTATTACCGCCCTTCCATTTGACGGAGGATAATGGCGGAAAATTCATTGGAAAAGTCATCTAACCGAGCCGCATATCGATCCAAATCTTTAGAAATCTTATTGTAGGCAATTACTGCTGGAATAGCGGCTACAAGGCCAAGTGCTGTCGCAAACAAAGCTTCAGCAATACCAGGGGCTACTACAGCAAGGCTAGTATTCTTACTAATTGAAATAGCCTGAAAACTATTCATTATTCCCCAAACAGTACCAAATAAGCCAACAAACGGAGCAGTTGATCCTGTTGAGGCAAGTATTGTCATCTGACGCTCCACCCGCTCAATTTCGCGGTTTACCGTCACATTCATCACACGATCAATCCGCTCCATAAGGCTAGAACCAGAATCTCTGCCACCCGATTCGATAGAACGCCGCCACTCTCTCATAGCTGCAGAAAACACGGCCGACATAGGATCTGTTGGCTGCGAGCCAATTTGATCATAAAGTTCATCTAAAGAACCTCCTGACCAAAAACTATCTTCAAATTTCTCAGCCGATGAATTCAACTTTCTGAGACGTAAAATCTTCTCAATGATTATCGCCCAGCACCAAATCGATGCTATGAACAAAAAAATCATTACAGCCTTTACAATTATATCTGCCTTCAAGAATAAGGCCCATACTGAGAAATCGGTTGCCGCAATGGCGCCAGCAATCTGGGCTGCCTGTACTGTATTTCCTTCCATCGTTAACCGTGACCTTTCAATTTTAATAAACCTAACATCTGATCGCGCACATTTTTTGGAAGAGGCATTGCCTTCCCTTTCGAATCAATACAAGCCAATTTTACTTCCATACTAACCAGAAGCTCATTTCCCCTGCTTACTATTTGGCGCAGTTTTATGCTTGCTCCTTGAACTTTTAAAACTTCAGTTTCAACTTCTAACACATCATCAAGTAGCCCCGGCTTATGAAATTCGGCACTGCACGCCCTAACAACAAAACTAGCCCCATAAGTTTCGATAGTATTTTTTTGAACATAACCAGTTTCTCGGAACATCTCGGTACGAGCTCGTTCTGCGAATTTCAAATAATTAGCGTAATAAATAATTCCACCAGAATCCGTATCCTCATAGTACACTCTAATTGATAATTGGTGCTTACCATTTATTATTGGACTAACTGTTGAAACAATTTTATTCATCTGCTGATATTTCTTCTTCAATCGCAAGTAGTTCCATCTGATCAATGTTTTTTGGGGCTTGCTCCCCAAGGTGACGATAAGCTCCCTCAGCCAATATGCGGCCTCTCGAAGTCCGCATTAAGAGACCCTGTTGGATCAGATAAGGCTCAATCACCTCTTCAATTGTATCACGCTCCTCTGAAAGAGCAGCAGATAGCGTCTCAGCCCCAACCGGGCCTCCACCATAATTATTTAAAATGCATTTGAGATAGCGACGATCCATCGAATCCAATCCTAACAAATCAACATCTAATTGGTTTAGCGCAACGTCTGCAAATTCTGCATCCACATCAATATCCCCCTCAACCATAGCAAAATCCCTGACCCGCCTTAAAAGGCGCCCTGCAACACGTGGAGTGCCACGAGAACGCTTGGCTATTTCGGCTGCACCATCGCTACTTAAATTTAGCTTTAAAATTTGTGCATTCCGTGAAACAATTCTCTGCAACTCCTCCGGTGCATAAAATGAAAGCCTCAAAGGAATACCAAAGCGATCACGAAGTGGGGTCGATATTAATCCCGAACGCGTTGTTGCTCCAACTAGAGTAAAAGGCTGTAAATCTATTCTAACAGAACGTGCAGCAGGACCTTCACCAATAATAAGATCAAGTTGGAAATCCTCTACAGCCGGATATAAAATTTCCTCAACGGCCGGGCTAAGGCGATGGATCTCATCAATAAACAAAACATCACGAGCCTCGAGGTTTGTCAATATGGCTGCAAGATCACCGGCTTTCGCTATCACTGGGCCAGAAGTTGCCCTAAATCCGACCCCTAATTCACGGGCAACAATCTGAGCTAAAGTTGTCTTTCCTAACCCTGGAGGACCATATAACAATACATGATCCATGGCCTCATCACGTGCTCTAGCCGCTTCCACAAAGATACGTAAATTATCACAAACGGGTCGCTGACCTGCAAATTCTTCAAGGGTTTGTGGCCGAGTTTTCCCACTATCACCATCGTCGGAACCTTCATCGAGATCTATTAAGCGCTCCTCAACCATTAGAACTCAATTCCAAAAGCCCCTCCTTAATTAGTAATTCAACAGAAACGCTATCGGTCATTTTTGCTGCCGTGTGATGAACCACCCGAAAAGCGTCCGATCTCCCATAACCTAAATTAACCAAAGCTGAAACGGCATCTTCAAGGAGTACGCTTGAGCGGTCCTCATTAAAATCACCATTCGATAATGGCCCCATTGAAGAACTAACCGATATATCACCAATTTTATCTTTCAACTCGGTGATAATGCGCGCAGCTAACTTTGGGCCAACCCCGGGTGCCCTTGTAATAGATGTTTTATCTTGAGCGGCAATAGCCTGCACCAAACTATCGGGTGGCAAGACAGATAATATTGCCAAACAGACTTTGGCCCCTACTCCCTGCACAGTTATCAAAAGGTTGAACCACTCTTGCTCAGGTTTACTAGCAAAACCATAAAGGTGAATATGATCCTCACGCACGTGGGTTTCTATAAATATAGAAATAATTCCGACTGTGTTAGCCAAAATATTTAGCGTACGGTTTGAGCAAAAAACCAAATAGCCTATCCCATTTACATCTATAACAACGTAACCTTCTCCGGTATGATCAATCTGTCCCGTTAATTTAGCAATCATTATGGAATCTCCTGGGTTTTTTGTGGGACCCCGCCCCGGACTGACGATGATGAGCGTGACAAATAGCGATAGCCAGCGCATCCGCTGAATCGGCAGATTTAAAATTACAACCAGGTAAGAGAGTTCTTATCATCATTTGCACTTGTTCCTTCGCAGCATGCCCAGATCCGACCAATGATTTTTTTATTAAATTAGGTGAATATTCCGAAACAAGTAGACCAAGCTTTGATGGCACAAATAAGGCAATACCCCGCGCCTGACCCAATTTCAACGTTGAAGCGGGGTTTACATTAACAAATGTTTCCTCGACCGCCGCTTCACTCGGTTGAAACTTCTCAATGACCTGTACGAGTCCATCATGTAATTGCACAAGTCTCTCAGCCAAACTTAAACCTGGATCGCTCTCCACGACGCCATCACCTATATAAACAAGGCGATTTCCATCACTTTCGATGACGCCCCAACCTGTATTACGTAAACCAGGATCAATACCGAGTATTCCCATACTCCCCCATCAGTCTAATAAAAAAACTTCCGAGATATCGATGATAAATATTACTTGTTAACTAAGCCCTAAAATCAATCCTTAAGTTTGGCCAAGATTTCGTCAGAAATCTCAAAATTTGCAGAAATTCGGTGTACATCATCATTATCCTCCAATGCTTCCAGCAGATGCATAATTGTAATCGCTGCTTTTTCATCAACCTCAATTGTATTTTGTGGACGCCAAACTAGTTGAGCGGATTCGGGGTCTCCTAATGAGATCATCAACGATTCACTCACTTTGTGAAAATCATCAGGTTGACAATAAATCACGTGCCCAATAGCATTGCTTTCCACATCTTCCGCTCCAGCATCAATCACTAATTCAAATACATCTTCAGCGGAAACTAACTCAGCGGGATAATGAATACTACCCATTCTGTCGAACATAAAACTTACTGCACCCGTTTCTGCTAAATTGCCACCATTTTTTGCAAAGGCAGCTCTAACATCGGAGGCAGTGCGATTACGGTTATCTGTTAAAGCTTCAACTATAACAGCAGTGCCACCAGGGCCATACCCCTCGTATCGCACCTCATCATAGTTTTCGCTCTCCTCTCCTCCCACAACCTTCTTAATTGCTCGATCTATATTGTCCTTAGGCATATTTACTGCTCGGCAAGCTATAATTGCAGACCGAAGTCGCGGATTAGCATCAGGATCAGGGATGCCCATTTTGGCAGCGACAGTGACCTCGCGGATAAGCTTAGCAAAAATCTTGGCACGCTTTTTGTCCTGCGCACCTTTTCTATGCATAATATTTGAAAATTGGGAATGACCTGCCATTTAATAAATTCTCTAAACTTGTTGAGCCAACTTAGGTACTATCACATTTAACACTGCTGTAAAATGGCTGTCATGAAACAGATAAATAAAATCAAATATACGCTTATTTTTTTATAGTCTCGGGATATGCTCAATTAATCTACCTCCAATGCGTATTGGTTCAAGACGCAAGGCACGGCCTGTATTATCATCAGATTCTAAGAAAACCCCGCAGACTGTCCCTATACCATCTGAAGGTGATAATCTCTCTAACGGCATTCGTTTCATAAACCGGCCGATCGCTGCTTGCGGCTTCATTCCTATGACTGAGTCATAATCACCACACATCCCAAGATCAGTTTGATAGGCCGTGCCATTAGAAAAAATTTGTGCGTCCGCTGTCGGCACATGAGAATGTGTTCCGACTACCATTGAAACTCGGCCATTAAGATATTGCCCCATTGCCATTTTCTCGGATGTTGCTTCTGCATGAATATCAACGACAGCACAATCAAACTCGTCACCCATTTTGCTATTTGAAAGCACTTTATCCATAGCCGAAAATGGATCATCGAGGCTATCCATGAAAAGCCTCCCCATAACCTGACCTACAAAAACTTTTGCTCCATTCCGTGCTTCGAAAATTCCCGAACCGTTACCAGGTGTCGATTCTGGATAATTTAATGGACGGAGTAGCCGCGGCTCAGTGTCAATAAAATTAATAATTTCTCGCTGATCCCAGGCATGGTTTCCTGTCGTTATAACATCTACACCGAGATTAAAAAACTGAGCACAGATTTTTTCAGTAATTCCAAATCCATGCGCTGCATTTTCGCCATTTGCAATAACAAAATCAGGTGACAGCCTGTCCATGACAAGAGGAAGGTGAGTATCCAGACCAATCCGTCCTGATTTTCCCATAACATCACCAAAATAAACTAACCTCATTTAAACTCCTGTGATAAATTCTTATTCACTAAAATTTACAAACACCCTCCTCAGTAATCATCCAATCAATTCTCTGATCAAATTTTTCACGAGGAACGCGTTCAACTTTTTGCCCTGCATAACCAATACCTATGGCCTTAAATTCCTGATTTTTTCGTTTAGCTTTAGACCTTAAAGCGCTCAACGTGCGGTCATAAAACCCTCCCCCATAGCCTATTCTATAACCCTCTGCATCATATGCTAGGAGCGGGACAAAAACCATGTTTGGCTGACCAATCGGCCTGCAAACCGAAGGTTCAAGCGTCCCTAGATTCGACGCAACTAACCTATCATCAGGTTGCCATTTTCGAAAACTTAAAGCTTGGTCTCGTGCAGTAATCACAGGCAAAAAACAACCACAATTTTCTTGATGTAGATTATTTAATAAGGGCCTTATATCAACCTCACTTCCTATCGGCCAATATCCGGCTACATTTAATTTAGCAGTAACAACAAAATGGTTAAAAAATACCTCTGCTATTAGGGCGCCTATTCCAGGACCAAAGTTAAGAGCTAAATTCTTACGACGAATACGAGCAACACTTCGCAATTTATTTTTTTTGAAATTTATTTTATGGCCAGTATTCAAAAATAGATCTTCCTAAGACAATTTGGTGACGCCACGTAGGTCGGTCCGTATCTAATCATCCTAGGCCGGTAGGTCTAGGTGGGCACCGTTTATCATACCCAAAAGTACAACAGGGACAGTTCCCAATGGAAAGTTATTGGCCCTGGAGATTTGTCATACTTCTCGAGCCCCGCAGCGTCAATTCTATTTCTAGTTGTCTTCGAGCATTTCTGCAATGCCTTCAATGCGTGACGTTATCAATTCCATTTCATTAAGTCCGAAGGCGTTTTGATTAACTACCTCCGTTTTATCAGCAAGAGCATCAAGTTTGGCTTGAACTTCAAAAAACTCATCAGCGACTATAAGACTTGCCATCAAAAGAAGGTGCGCATCACCGACTTGACCAACTTTGGTAACAAGCTCGTCAACCCGGCGACCAACGTGCTGTCCTAGCTCCGTTAGGTGATCTTCCTCACCATCATCGCACGAGATTTCATACTCCCTACCATTAATCGACACAGTCACTTGAGCCATATCAACTTCCTAGTATTTTTTGTATTTGCTTTATCGTTGCATCGATTCTATTTGAGGCTATTTTATTTTTTTCCCGTAATTCGTCTATTTCATTTTGCAAAGTTATAAGTTCCGCGCCAAATTCGCCCGTTTTTTCAGTGCATTCTTTTCTTTCACGAATAACCTTTTCTAACCTATCAAAAGCTTTTTCCAATTTTGTTTTGGCAGACTGCATCGAAGAAGTGCTTTGTATAGGACTATTTTCCAAGGCTAATTAAACTCCACATTTAAAAAAAGACATTACGCCTTCAAGCATATTTTCGTCAACCACGGGATTGCTAAATAAATTATTACAATCCTATCATACGATGAGGGCTTGACGAAACAGATGTAACTTAGGATTGTTGCAACTAATCAAATGAGCCTTACCTATCAGTTATAGCTCTCGATTTTATATTTTGCCTAATTAACGGAGGAACAAATGGCCCTACGGGTAGCGATTAATGGATTTGGCCGGATCGGTAGACTAGTTTACCGAGCTATTCTGGAATCCAACAGTGATGATATTGAAGTTGTATGTATTAATGATTTGGGATCGACTGAATCTAATGCACATCTGCTAAAATTCGATTCAACCCATGGAATACTGCCCCAAAATATAAAAGTCGATGAAAACACACTGGATGCTGGGCAAGGTCCTGTTCGCGTTACGGCCGAACGAGATCCTAAAAACTTACCTTGGAAGGAACAAAAAGTTGACATAGCTCTTGAATGCACTGGCTTTTTTGCAAGCAAAGAAAAAGCAATGGCCCACCTGACGGCGGGTGCCAAACGAGTTATAGTTTCAGCTCCTGCAAGCGGGGCAGATATCACTGTTGTTTACGGCGTTAATTCAAATCAAATCAAAAGTGAGCATCTGGTCATTTCGAATGCCTCTTGTACGACAAATTGTCTCGCACCGGTAGCATATGTTTTAAATAATGCCATCGGAATTGAACGCGGCTTTATGACAACAATACACGCATTTACAGGCGACCAAAGAACAGTTGATACACTCCATGAAGATTTACATCGATCAAGAACAGCATCCTCTTCGATGATACCAACATCGACGGGAGCAGCAAAAGCGGTTGGGCTAGTTCTTCCAGAATTAAATGGAAAATTGGATGGAACATCAGTTCGGGTCCCAACACCGAATGTCTCGCTGATTGATTTTACTTTCACTCCTAGCAAAGATACCAGTGTCAACGAAATTAACGATGCAATTTCTATGGCTGCAGAAAATGGTCCACTTAAGGGTATTCTTGGCACTAATAATTTGCCTTTAGTTTCTGTTGACTTCAACCACAATGCACATAGCTCTGTGTTTGATCTATCAGAAACCCAGGTGATCGAAGGCAAATTTGCTCGCATCCTAAGTTGGTACGATAATGAATGGGGGTTCTCTAATAGGATGGTAGACACAGCTTTGGCCGTAGGTAATACCATCTGACAAAATGTTGAAAACCTAAAACAGACGTGATTTTGTAATTTGATTTCAATAATTAGGAATTTGGATCGTAAAAAACCAAACCAGGAATTTCTTTTTCGTCTTCGATCCTGCCACGCAATTCAATTGTATTGCGGTCAGGATCCCGTAAAAAAACCGAGACATGCCCATCGCGACCGAAACTTACTGGACCTTGCGAGATACTAATATTATTCAACTCAAGCGTCTTAAGAGTTTCAACGATTGACGCGACACGAAACGCTATATGGGTAAAACCTGTGTGTTTTTCTGGTACATCCATTAAAATATTTTTACCTTGGTTCAGATCCACTCCGTTAATAATAAGGTTAATTTCAACTCCGTTAGAGTTCTTCATGATGATAACTGCATCAAAATCAACTTCAACCTCGATTTTGAAACCCAACGTTTCATAAAACTTAATTGCTCGTTCTTTATCCGTAATACGAATACCTGCGTGGTCAAATTGTTTAATATTAATCATTTTATTATATCCATTTGAAATTATATCCGCTCCAAGTCTAGCCTATGGCTTTATTATAAACGTATTATTAATTATGAGATATATGTAACAATTTATTGCACGAAATGTTAAAAATATTGAAAAGATGTACTTAGACAGTCGGAAGACGTCTAAAACTGCTATGCGAGACCAGTTTATGGAAAATAACAAAAAAGAACCACGCTGTCGGCTTTATCTGATTACACCACCAAGAATTATCCTAGACGACTTTAAAGACGAATTGGCGCATGCTTTGGATGGAGATGATATTGCATGTGTGCAATTACGACTTAAAGGAGTCAGTCGAGATAAATTATTAAGAGCAATAGAAGTGCTTGCTCCAATAGTACAGGAACGCAACATCCCTTTTATACTGAACGACAACCCAGAACTGGCCGCTACAACAGGTTGTGATGGTGTCCATGTAGGCCAAAAAGATACAAGTTATGAAAAATCAAGAGACATTGTTGGATCAAATGCAATCGTTGGTGTTACATGTCAGGATAAACGTTACCTTGCTTATGAGGCTGCTGAAAAAGGGGCTGATTATGTCGCCTTTGGCGCATTTTTCCCAACTAACACAAAAAGAAACAAAAGCCAACCAAATGTTGATATCCTCGAGATATGGAGTACCATGACCACGGTACCATGTGTAGCCATAGGAGGGATCACCCATAATAACTGCCCCGTCATCATACAAGCGGGAGCAAACTTTTTAGCGGTAATATCAGCAATATGGGATCATGAAGCTGGCCCAAAGGCTGCCGTTAAAACGTTCAATCAAATAATTAGCCTAAACTGCTAAACTAAAATTATTTTCCCCCCATTGCGGTAAACCCAACAAACTGTTAGGTTCCGCGCCTTTACAAGAAACCTTCTGCACCTTTAATATAACTGTCAATTTTACAACAAATATAAAGTGGTTTAATCAATGAAAATCAATGGAAATTCCATCCGTCCTGGTAACGTTATTGAACATCAAAATCGTTTATGGCGTGCCGTTAAAATTCAACATACACAACCCGGAAAGGGTGGGGCTTATTTGCAAGTTGAACTTAAAGACTTACGTAGCGGCACCAAACTCAATGAGCGCTTTCGTTCTTCAGAAACTGTCGAACAAGTACGCCTAGATCAAAAAGAATTTCAATATCTTTATGCCGAAGGCGATATGCATACGTTCATGGATTCAGAAACTTTTGATCAGATTTCGCTCGGCACTGATTTAATTGGAGAAGACCGCGTTATATACCTGCAAGACGGGATGTTCGTTGTTGTTGAAAGTTTTGAAGGCAACCCGATAGGCCTTAATTTACCGACCCAGGTTACATTGAAAGTGGTCGAAGCTGATGCTGTTGTTAAAGGTCAAACTGCAGCCTCCAGCGCCAAACCCGCCCTTTTAGAAAACGGCATTCGTACGACTGTGCCTCCACATATTGAAGCTGGAACACGCGTTGTAGTCAATACAGAAGATGGTTCTTATGTCGAGCGAGCAAAAGACTAAATGACAACACTGCAATCGCCTAATATCACCATTATGGTAAAAGCCGCTCGTAAAGCTTCAAGTAAATTAAGAAGAGATTATGGCGAGGTCGAACAGTTGCAGGTCTCAAAAAAAGGGCCAGCAGACTTTGTAACAGCAGCTGATGTGCGTACTGAAGAAATATTGCGCGATTCCCTTTCGTACGCTCGACCCCACTATGGTTTTTTGATGGAAGAAACCGGTGCGATTTTAGGCAAAGATCCTAATCGAAGGTGGATTATAGATCCAATCGACGGCACCACTAACTTTATCCATGGTATACCTCATTTTGCGATTTCTATTGCCCTTGAGGAAAACAGTGAGATAACTGCAGGGGTTATTTACGAACCGATCAACGATCAAATGTTTTGGGCAGAGAAAGGTAACGGTGCATGGCTTAATGATCACCGCATGCGTGTCTCTGGACGAACGGAAATGAAACAATCAATTTTTGCCACAGGAATACCTTTTGTAGGCCGAGGCAATCACAAACAATTCTTGGCGCAAATAGAATCTGTTATGGCTACATCGGCCGGGATACGTCGTTTTGGTAGTGCTGCACTTGATCTAGCTTACGTCGCTGCTGGGCGTTTTGACGGGTTTTGGGAAACTAACCTTCAGCCATGGGATATTGCGGCTGGAATTATCATAGTAAAAGAAGCAGGAGGAATGATTTCAGAAATTGATGGCAGTAATAATATGCTGAAAACAGGTTCAGTATTGGCTGCAAACCCAAACTTATACAAAGAGTTGGGACAAACCATTATAAATGTAGTAAACTAAGATGGTGGAGGCTTTAGATTGTATTGAATTGGCATTAATCTACCTATATGAAACATCATAGCAAACAAACTTATCGCTTGTTGTATCTGGAAGGGAGTTTAGGTATCTTAATAGGGTTTAAGAATTGAACATAGTTTATATTAAATGATATTTGTCGTTAACTGATCTTAGTCGGCCATTCTAAGAAGAGGAACTCGCTATGCCATGTAAGATTATTTTACGGGCCGTATTCGTAATCGTATTTGTTTTTTACTTTTCAAGTCTAGCAAGCGCTCAACTCAAACCCGCGGGAAACTCTGGACAAGTCTTTGTAGATTTAGGCGTCTTAGACGCGTTAAGTGCTAGCCCCTTTTCAAGCCCAAGAATCTCCTCAAGAGGCTCAGAAAGTAGTATTTTAAAACCACCCGCTAAAATGCCACGCTCGCGTTTTCTAGTAAGTCGCCCGATAGAACAAACTTCACGCAAGATATCGCGGATTAAACTGGAACCTTTGACCAAATTCCGCAAAAAACGTTCTCGATCCAGGAAGGTTCTAAAAAAAATAAAAAAACCCAGAGTTTTAAAACAGCTAAATCCTAAAATAAAAACCACTAAGTCTCGGAACACAGCAAAACTATCAGCTACCCCTAAACGGGATGAAAAGAAAACCGCTAGACCATCAAAGATGGTATCTAAGCAACCCACAACAGAAAAGCTAGTTGTTGCACCTCCCCCAAAGGCCTCTCCAAAAGCACCTGTAAAAATTTTAACGACACCACCCCCAACTCCAGAAATTTTAAAATCCACGGCTAAGACTGAACCAATTTCGCCAAAAGTAATAACACTTTTAGAAAAAAATGCTTCAAAATTTGAACCCAATATGCTGATCTTCAAGCAAGGAAATTCTGAGCTAACGAACGAAGCAAAAAAAATTCTAGACAAGTTTTCTGCGAAACTTAAAGTTGAACAAAAATCCCGTATGCAACTTCAAGCATATGCTGGCGAGCCTAACTTATCAGCTAGCCGTGCACGCAGACTTTCTTTATCAAGAGCCTTATCAGCAAGATCTTATCTCATTAAAAATGGTATAAGGAGCACTAGAATTGACGTCCGGGCTCTAGGAAATAAAACATCAACTGGAGAACCAAATCGCGTTGATTTAAAACTAATCAGAAACTAAATCTTGGAGGTCAACAATCTATTTATTTCAAGAAATTCATATTCTAAGATTTAAATGAAGGTGCGATCATGACGTCACCGAGAAAATTTGTCATACGTATGGTATTATTCGTACTAGCGGTTGGTTTGGTATGTAGTGTCTTATTCTTTCCGTTACAGAAAGCATTCATTGCCAATGTAGGCTTAAATAGCTTAATCGTGAGCGTTCTAATTCTAGGAATAGCTTATAATTTCAGACAGACATTCATGCTATTCCCCGAAATTGCGTGGATTGATTCTTATCGCAAATCATCAAGCGCTAGCGTTTCTTCGAATCGCCCTAAACTTTTATCTTCTATGGCAACCATGCTCGGTGAACACAAAGATGGAATGAGTCTTTCAACACTCTCTATGCGTTCACTTTTAGATGGCATCGCTTCAAGGTTGGATGAATCGCGTGATCTTTCGCGTTATAACATTGGTTTGCTCATCTTTCTTGGCTTATTAGGCACGTTCTGGGGATTACTGGAAACCGTTGGTTCCATTAAAAACGTAATAGAAAACCTGTCAGTATCAAGCGGTGACATTTCAGCTACCTTTAATAATCTCAAATCTGGTTTGTCAGCGCCCTTATCTGGTATGGGCACGGCTTTTTCATCCTCTTTATTTGGACTTGCTGGTTCTTTAGTACTCGGTTTCTTAGATTTACAAGCCAGCCAATCTCAAAACCGTTTTTATAATGATCTTGAGGAGTGGCTCTCAGGTCTTACAAAACTTTCCTCGGGAGCGTTGACTACAGAAGGCGATCATTCGATACCCGCATACCTACAAGCGCTTCTAGAACAGACTGCAGAGAGCCTTGAGAACCTCCAGCGCACCCTCCAACAAGGAGCTGAAAGCAACATCCAAAGCAATCAAAATTTATCTAATTTGACCGAAAGCCTAAGTAATCTTGGTGATCAAATGCAAGCAGAGCAGCACCTGCTCATTAAGCTTGCAGAGAGCCAATCAGATTTAAAAGCTATTTTGGAGCGTATAGCAAGTGACGGACCACGGAACCGACTAGATGAAGCAACACAAAAGCACATAAGGAATATCGATCTTCATTTGGAGCGATTACTGAAAGAAACTTCAACCGGCCGAAACGACATAATCAAACAAATGCGCAGTGAAATTAAACTACTTGCGCGGACGATAGCAGCGTCCCAAGAAAATAATTTATAAAAACAATGACTGCGCTTTTTCGCCGAAATCAAAATCGTACAGATATTTGGCCTGGTTTTGTCGATGCCCTAGCCTCTCTTCTGATGGTAATTATATTTCTATTAATGATTTTCGTAATAGCTCAATTCTTTTTAAGCGAAGCACTAACAGGACGAGATCAAGCGCTAGATAGATTGCGCGGACAAGTGAGCGAACTAGCTGATCTTTTAAATTTAGAACGCAAAGCCAATGAGGCTCTGCGTGCTGATATTTCAACTCTTTCGGATGAACTTTCAGCATCTGTAATGCAGCGAGATAAGCAAAAAATTGAAATTAAATCGTTATCAGTGCGAGCTGAAATAACTTCGAACCAATTAGCTAAGTTAGGTAGAGAACTAGACACCGCAGAAAAAAACACAATCAATGATAGGACCAAACTCAAACAACAATTAAGCCAAATTAATACCCTGACTGACGATATTCAAAAACTAAAAGCTCTTCAGGAAGAATTGGAGAGAAAGGTAAAGTCCTCATTAGTTAAACTAGCATCAAAAGAAGACGCCATTATCACAGAAAAAAAACTTTCTAAAACCGCGCGAGCTGAAGTTGCTTTGTTAAATAAACAACTTAGAGCTTTACGCGAACAAATCTCTCAAATTGCCGAAACATTGGAAATTTCAGAGGCAATGGCACAAAAACAAAAAACCCGAATAGCTAATTTGGGAAAGCGTTTGAATGCCGCTCTCGCTAATAAGGTTCAAGAACTTTCCTATTACCGCTCAGAATTTTTTGGAAACTTGCGAACAGTTTTAGGTAATCAACCAGGAATCCGAATTGTAGGAGACCGTTTTGTATTCCAGTCTGAGGTTTTGTTTAAAACAGGATCAGCAGAACTAGGAGCAGAAGGTAAGGCTCAAATCAAACAATTAGCAGGTACACTAATTAAAATTAGTAAAAAAATCCCAAGAAAACTAAAGTGGGTACTAAGGGTTGATGGCCACACCGATAGCGTACCAATAAAAACATCAAGATTTCCGTCAAATTGGGAGCTTTCAACTGCTCGGGCAATTTCTGTGGTCAAATACTTAATTGCAAATAATATACTTCCAGCTAACTTAGCGGCAACCGGCTTCGGACAATTTCAACCAATTGACCCACGTGATGATGAGATTGCGCACCGTCGCAACCGCCGTATTGAATTGAAACTTACACAACGGTAAAAAAAATGGATTTATTCATTAAACAGAGGGCCGCCTCTCGTATTGATTTCTTTGATTGTCATAGCTTATAGCCCTAACATTTCTTCTCCTACTCATAGACGATCAACGCTAATTTTAGAATAAATATTATATAGAAGAGGCTTTATATAATTGAAAACCTGAATAAAAGGTTTCTCTTGTATATTAAACTTCCTGGAATTATTGCACTATTATCAACCTTTGTTAGCCGCAATTCTCCCCATGCACAAAAAAAGTCCAATCTATTAATTGGAAATTACAAACTTTTTTTGTTTCTCGCTTGCACAAAGAGAAACACTGCATTATAACCCCCCAAACTTGCCGGAGTAAAAATGAAGAAAGACATACATCCAGATTATCATGAAATCACGGTCGCCATGACGGATGGTACTACTTATACCACTCGATCTACCTGGGGCGTTGCTGGAGATACATTAAAGCTTGATATTGACCCTAAATCTCATCCAGCCTGGACAGGAGAACATAGATTAGTTGATAGTGGTGGACAAGTTGCAAAGTTTAACAAACGTTTTGAGAGCCTCGGCCTAAAAAGCTAAACGAAATATTTATATCTCAAAAACTAAACACAAAAATTCATCATTTAAATATATCCTCAGCACCTTCCCTCGCTTTTTTCTTTGAAACAATTTCTGCTTCAACGCGTTGAATCTCAAGCTGCAAGTTGAGAACATATTCATTGAGAGCTTCAACTGACATAACTTCAAGATTCACAATTCCACCCTTTTTGGCTTTCGGTTCTTCCTCGTCAAAATCCATATCGAAATCCTAGTAAAAATTTATCCAAAGATAAAAAAAATTTCCTGTATGATCAAATCCAATAACATTTAAAGGGCAATTATTACAAATTTTGTATAGCACGGTTTGACGGGGCTTTATGCCAAGCCTATATTCATATGCCTAATTGTTGAAAAATACTGATTGAGTAACCCCGAACACGACAAATAAGAGGAATAGAAGATGGCCCAGCCACTTATGCCAAAAGCAACCGCCGTTTGGCTAGTTGAAAATACTGCGCTTACATTTGACCAAATTGCAGATTATTGTAATTTACACATTCTTGAAGTCCAAGCAATTGCAGATGGCGAAGTTGCTCCCGGTATGCAGGGCCTAGACCCAACAGCAAATGGTCAATTAAATAAAGAAGAAATCACTCGATGCGAAGCTGATCCAACGGATCGCATGATAATGGCAAAACCAACTATCCCCCTTCCAAAAGTGCGGCAAAAAGGTGCGCGATATACACCTATTTCAAAGCGACAAAATAAACCTGACGCTATTTCATGGTTATTGCGGAGTTATCCAGAACTAAGCGATGCCCAAATTGGTCGGCTGATTGGCACAACCAAACCTACTATAAATGCAATCCGCGACAAAACGCACCGCAATTCATCATCTATTAAGGCACAAAGCCCAGTTTACCTCGGACTTTGTACGGCACAAGATTTAGAAAAGGTAATATCTATAGCTCGCTCAAAAGCTGGTAACGATCACACCCCAACCGAACCTTTACCGCCGATCGCCGAACCTGAATCAAAGACAATCTCTACAAAGTTACCAGAAATCGCAGACATTCAGCCGGATTCGCCCCCAACGGCTGAACAAGTGTTCGGGGCTTCCGAGACCGAGCTCAAAAAAGACAATCAATCAAAAGTTGATAGCGAAACCGTTTTTGGGCAGAATTTAGATACAGAATCTAATTTACCTGAAACCTAATTAGTCAAACTTAGGCTCAAAATTTGAAACTTTTAATTAAACGTACCAAACAAATGCCAAAGAATCTTGTTGAAACACAAAACTCCTAGTCTATTGTTTAATATATAAAATGAGTTCGTCGCCAATTATTCGAACCAATTTTTTTGAATCTTGAGAGATCATTCCTGCAATAGTTAGAAGGTAATTTGTCAAATTAATTTTAGCATTCGTCACTTTTTCAGATGGCGGCACGTTAGTAATTGGGAAATTTCTTACGCCAGACTCATAAAGAATAATTTGCTCGACTCTCTCTCCTTCAAGTTCACATTTCTTTATCGATTGCCGCAACCCCTCTGAAAGTACTCCCAGATCACACGCACTTCCTTTCTTTATATCTCTCCTGATTTGCCGCAAACGCTTAATAACCTTTAAATGCCAGGGAGAAATCGCATCGATAATTTCAACGAACTCAGCAGTTTCAATAACAACAGCACCTTGAGAGGCAACCCAGCAACAATAAAGCAATAAGTTGACGTCTGCACCAACGTCCTCTTGAAGTGCCAAGCAAGAAGTAGCTACATTTTTTTGATCATAAAATTTTAAAGAAAAATCCCAAAATGGATTTTCTTCCATAGATTCAATATTTTGTGTCATATAACTATTTTCGCTCTCAAAATATGCTCAAAACAAGATACATTTCAAATTATCACGTCACACGAATTTCTTGTTAATTTGATGGTAATTTAACGGTAATAAGATAATTTAAGATAGTTCTTTCACTAATTTATGCAACTTTTGGCCAATTCAATCTTTGTTTTAAACATAATAAAGATAAATAAATTAGACAACACATTGTCTTTAACTTGCGCAGTAATCACTGGTATTATAATACCCTACAGAATTAGTGGTTCATATAAAATGGGAGTTTAGACATGGCCAAGACCAAAGCAATTGTTGGTATCGTAATGGGAAGTCAATCTGACTGGGCAACAATGAAACACTCGACTTTGATCTTAGAAAAATTGGGTGTACCATATGAAGCAAAGATAATATCCGCCCATAGAACGCCACACCGACTAGCCGACTACGCAGAATCGGCAAAAAAGCGGGGTTTAAAAGTATTAATTGCTGGAGCAGGGATGGCTGCAGCTTTGCCAGGTGCAACAGCTGCTTTGACGCCACTACCCGTTCTTGGTGTGCCAATGGATGGCAAAGTAATGGGTGGTCTTGATGCTCTGCTTGCTATGGCACAAATGCCCGCTGGAATTCCTGTAGGCACTCTAGCCGTTGGTAAAGCAGGGGCAATTAACTCGGGTATATTGGCTGCTAGTATTATTGCACTTGAAAATAATCAGGTTGCCGTTGCATTGGATGAATTCCGCACTAACCAAACTGCCAACGTCGTTGAAGAACCTGTCGAATAAATTTCAGCAAATGCTACGATGAAACAACATTTTTAATAAAGCGATCTTAAACTTCAAAAAGTCTATACTCACAAATCCGATTCCAAACCATGGCATGGAAGACGTTAAAAAATTGTGCGTTTAATCATGTTTAATGGTTAACCTAATCGTTTAAATATTCTTGCCAATTTTCCTTGGAATTTAGGTATCTGCATCACCTCGCTAATACGTTGTTCCAGAAACAAACCTGTTTTAACACAGTCCGGAGATGTATCTGACAACCAATACAAAATTGTTAAACCGTAGATACCTGCAAGCAAGCCTCGTTTCGTATAATAATTAAAATCAGTAGCTGTGTCCCCAGCAACATTCCATATAACATCAGTTGTCTTCATTGTTATTTGCAAACCAAAAAGATGGTTCCCTGGTAATGCCAGAAATGATAAGAGCCGTCTGATTGCATCTTTATGCGGCGCAAGCAATCCCAACCTAACAATTACACAGGTTGCAATACGCTCTCTGACTGGCATTCTATTTAAATTAACGGTCGCTAGTTTAGCTGTCATCTCACGGTCTATATAATCACCAAAATGCAAGGCAACATCCCTCATTCCCCGAGGAAAAAGAAGATCAGTATTAATAGCCTCCATTTTAAGATCTCGACGGCCCGAAATAAGGGCTTCTTCACTCCACCCATCAAAAGCAACATGAGGTAACATCGCCAAAACCATGCTATCCTTAACTTCATTATTTTTATCTAAGGTCATTATTGCTCCCTTAAATTGCCAACAACTTGCTGGAGCTCGCGCCCCTTTTTCATTAGTGACATATTTTTTTTAATTTCATCTGCAAATCCGAACATTTCAAAGTTTTTCATCCGCATTGGATAAAGCGTTCCATCAAGATGATCACACTCATGTTGTACGGCTCTAGCATGAAACCCTTCTGCTTCCCGTTCTTGTTTTTCGCCATTCAAATCTTGCCAAGAGTATTTAATATGCGAATACCTCTCGATGGCGCCCATAAACCCTGGGACCGATAAACAAGCTTCCCAATCAATATTTGTCTTAGTATCAAGAGGTTGAATTTCTGGGTTAATCATAATCGTCAAATCAACATTAAAGCTGGTTTCTGTTTCCAGGCTAGGTTCTTGAGGTATAAAAAAAATTACTATCCGTTTTAGGACATGAACCTGTGGTGCGGCAAGCCCAATACCACCCGAGTCTTCCAGCGTCTCTATCATGCTTTCAATTAAAATCGGCAATTCGGGGTCTTTAAAATCAGTCACTCGAGAGGCTTTCTGGTGCAAAACAGGGTGACCTATTCTGGCAATTTTTAGTATAGACATATGGCAAATATGACCTAAATTTTCACCAAAACCAATATTTTAGACTAAAAAAACCATATTTTTTCGAAAAACCCTCATTTAGTGCTATTTGCCCCCTTCCCAACCCACTTTAGCCGTGCTAAAACCCGCGACCTTGATGAATTATTTTAGCAGGAGTGATAAGACCCGTGCACGTGACAGTTCGTGATAATAATGTTGATCAGGCCCTAAAGGCTTTGAAAAAGAAAATGCAGCGGGAAGGTGTATTCCGGGAAATGAAGCTCCGGCGTTCGTATGAAAAACCTTCTGAGCGAAAGGCTAGGGAAAAAGCCGAAGCCGTTCGCCGCTCAAGAAAATTAGAACGCAAGCGGATAGAACGCGAAGGGTTTTAGTATCCTATGCTAAATATAGACTAGTTGGTTTTAGCGTCTAGGGCTGAGCAACTATATTTTATCTGGTTTCCTGCAAACTTTAGCCGTATAGTTTTCCACCGAAATAATTAAACTCAATATCATCCCAACGCCTGAACAATACTCTCGGTCATTGCCTTAGCATCGTCAAATAACATCATGGTATTATCACGGAAAAATAATTCGTTATCTACACCTGCATAGCCAGATGCCATTGATCGTTTGATGAATAACACGGTTCCAGCATTTTCAACTTCCAGAATAGGCATGCCATAAATGGCGCTATTCGGATCCGTTTTTGCAGAAGGATTAGTCACGTCATTTGCGCCAATTACAAAAGCAACATCCGCCGTCGAAAACTCCGTATTAATTTCTTCAAGCTCAAATACTTCATCGTAAGGCACATTTGCTTCAGCTAAAAGCACATTCATATGACCAGGCATGCGGCCCGCAACTGGGTGTATGGCATAAGCAACATCAACGCCTTCGGCTTTCAAAAGATCTGCCATTTCACGGAGAGCATGTTGGGCTTGAGCAACAGCCATTCCATAACCGGGCACAATAATTACCTTGTTGGCATTTTTCATAATAAATGCAGCATCATCACCACTTCCAGACTTAACCGATCTTTTGATAGCTCCTGGATTTTCAGCTGGACCCGCAACTTCACCTCCAAAACCACCAAGTAAAACGTTAAATATGGAACGATTCATCCCTTTGCACATAATATAACTAAGAATAGCTCCGGAAGAACCAACTAATGCACCTGTAACAATTAACGCTGTGTTGCTCAGTGTAAATCCAATCCCGCAGGCCGCCCAACCGGAATAAGAGTTTAACATCGATACTACAACAGGCATATCTGCACCGCCGATGGGAAGAATAATAGTAAACCCAAGAATAATTGAGATACCAATAACTAACAAAAAAGCCACATCACTATTTGTCTGCACGAGCCAAATTACTATGGCAATTAACACAATCCCCAATATGGCATTTAAGCCGTGTTGGCCTTTAAAAACTAAAGGGGAACCGCCTAAAATGCCTTGCAATTTACCAAACGCAATAAGCGACCCTGAGAATGTAATTGCTCCAACTGCTGCGCCCAAAGACATTTCAACTAAGCTTACCATACGGATGTTACCAAAAGTCCCTATACCATACGCTTCAGGAGCAAAGAACGCAGCCAAAGCAACAAATACTGCCGCGAGCCCTACTAACGAGTGAAATGCGGCAACTAATTGAGGTAGTGCTGTCATTTCAATCTTAAGAGCCACGGTAGTTCCAATCAGACCACCAACAACTATTCCAACAACAATTAATTCAAAGCTCATTACGGTGGGATCAGCTAGTGTAGTTATCACTGCAATGAACATCCCTATTATGCCAAGTGCGGTACCTCTGCGCGCACTATCCGGTGAGCTCAAACCACGAAGTGCCATAATGAAGCAAACGGCTGCTAGCAAATAAGCAAACCCTGTAATTGCATTGCTCATTTATTTATCTCCG
Source organism: uncultured Rhodospirillaceae bacterium (assembly GCA_964639965.1). Taxonomy (GTDB): domain Bacteria; phylum Pseudomonadota; class Alphaproteobacteria; order Rhodospirillales; family UBA2165; genus TMED23. Next base: position 8,870 of record CAZXGI010000022.1, on the reverse strand, counting down.
CTTTCTTCGGCTTTTTCTTGAACATGGCCAACATCCTATTAGTGACAATAAAGCCACCAAAAATATTTACCGAAGCTAAAATCACAGCAATGAAGCCCATAATCTTCGAAAAGCCCATATCTGCTGGGCCAGCAGCTATCAATGCACCAACAATAATTACAGATGAAACAGCGTTAGTGACGCTCATCAACGGAGAATGCAAAGCAGGCGTAACACTCCAAACAACATAAAATCCAATGAACACGGACAGAACAAAAATCGTGAACATAAAAACAAACGGATCACCAAACGCTGCCGTTTCTGCTACTTTATCCACTATCTTATCTGAACCCATGATTAGCTTCCTCCAACTTTCAAACGTGGGTGAACAACCTTTGCTCCCCGACAAACCAAAGTTCCTTGAATTATTTCATCTTCCCAATTGATCTTAAGCGACTTGGTCTCAGGGTCGACAAGCGGCGTAATAAAATTAAGAAGATTTTTAGCAAAAAGTTTACTTGCATCCTCCGCAATTCTACTTGGTAAATTGGAAGGTCCAATAATGCTAACGCCGCCCGATTTAATGGTTTTGCCTAATCTCGAAAGTGAACAATTGCCGCCAGCCTCGACAGCTAGATCAACGATAACAGCTCCATTTGGCATTGTAGCTACCATTTCTGGTGTTACCAAAATAGGGGCTGAACGTCCTGGTACAAGAGCCGTAGTAATGACCACGTCTTGTTTTTTAATATGCTCAGCAACAACAGATTTTTGTTTTTCAAAATATTCCGGCGGCATTTCCTTTGCATAACCACCATCAGTTTGAGCCTCTTTTTCCATTTCAGCATCAACTTCGAGAAATTTGCCACCGAGGCTTTCGACCTGCTCCTTTGTTGCTGGACGCACATCCGTCGCAGTTACAACCGCACCCAAACGTTTCGCAGTCGCTATTGCTTGCAAGCCTGCAACCCCAACCCCCATAATAAACACCTTGGCAGGAGGTATTGTACCTGCAGCGGTCATCATCATTGGATAAGCCCGACCCAGTAAACCGGCTGCATCCAAAACGGCCTTGTAACCAGCTAAATTACTTTGCGAGGAAAGTATGTCCATTGATTGAGCACGAGTAATCCTTGGCATCAATTCCATTGCGAAAGCTGTAACCCCGGTCGCCGCAAGTTTTTCCATAGAATCAGCGTTATTAAGTGCAGAGAGACTAGCGATCAGTATATTGTTTGACGAATATTGCGATAAGTCATCGCCAGAATCTTCTTCAGGGCCTCTGACCTTTAGAACAACATTAGCTCCTGTAATCATCGAACTCAAATCAGAAGAAATAGAAGCGCCTGCTTCCTTGTACATTTCATCACTAAATGCAGCAGCCTCCCCGGCCCCCGCCTCGACAACAATATTAAACCCTAAAGCTTTTAACTTTTTGGCCGTTTCAGGTGAAACAGCTACACGCGATTCGTCAGGCAGGCGTTCTTTAGGAACTGCTAACTCCATAATTTTTCCCTTTAGATTTTAATTGATAGTACCCACAAAATTTGAAAACGCATTAAATGTTTTATGGACATATTAATCGCTTTTGCCAAGTCAAATATTAATATAATTTGCTCGAATTTCAATTTTTTTGGTGCGTGAATCTGCCTATTTTCCGAAACAAAATTCAGTGAGATCGTAACAACTTAACTTTTTTCAATGCCGCTGCTTGATTTTTGTTAACATTTTTCTCATCAAAATTATCGATTAATTCATGAAAAATTTGATGCCAATTGATTTTCGCTTCAAGATGAGTAAACACGGAACCTAAACCAACGGCTGCACGATCCATTAAAACAAATTCCGGCGGTGGAGCTACGCCTCCAACCTTATTTAACTCTTTATGGACATTTTGAGCTAAGCCTCTACTATAAACGCCATCGCCCGTTTGAATTGGGCGAACACGATCCTCGAGTAATGGAGAATAAACAAATTTAGCCCACATATTCAGAATGCTTATTTTTTCTTTGGTGAGATTGGTGAACCCCCAGGTGGTATAAGCATGAACAGAAAGTTCAGGATTGTTATCTTTTAGGGACGTATATAGGTCTATCACCCCTCTAATAAATGATGGATTAAACGTCCTGATGCAGCCAAAATCCATAAGATTAATTGAACAGTCGTCTCTAACTGTATAATTACCTAGATGCGGATCTCCATGTATTAAACCGTAATTATAGAGGGGTACATACCAGGCCCGGAACATATTTAGAGCCACTTCATTTCGCTGAGAAATATCTTTATGTGCCTTGATAAACGATAACAATGGCTCTCCTTCTAACCAAGTCATGCTGATAAGACGTTCACCACATAATTCAGGAACAACCTCTGGAACGTGAACATTAGACTCTTTATCCATGATATTATAATAAAGTTTCATCTGTTTAGCCTCACGGACATAATCCAGTTCCTCGCGTAATCTTGCAACCAACTCCTGATGAATTGCGCTTGGCTCAATAGCCTTGTCGTAGCGTCGATAAATATTGAATACCAATTTTAACTGTTTGAGGTCAGCTTCAACCACCGAATTCATATCCGGATACTGCAGTTTACAAGCAATAGTACGTCCATCCAATGTCTTCGCTCGATGGACCTGCCCCAGTGACGCTGCGGCGGATGCCAGTTGATCAAATTCTGTAAACTTGGATTGCCAGTCGGCTCCCAATTCACCTGCCATTCGACGTCTAACAAAACCCCAACTCATTGCAGGGGCATTTGACTGCAGTTCAGCAAGTTGATCTGCATATTCCAAAGGAAGGACGTTAGGAATTGTTGATAGAATCTGGGCGACCTTCATTAAAGGCCCCTTAAGTCCACCTAACGCATCTTTCAGATCGGTGGCATGCTGAAGTTGGTCAAGTTTTAACCCTAAATATCTTCTACCGGCAAGTCTGACTGCCAACCCGCCAACCGTCTTTCCAACCTTAGCATAGCGCTTTGCGCGTGTGCCAAAGGAATTTTCATCAGCCATATTAATTCGTAAAACCTTCTTCGAGATCATCTATTAAGCTTGAAACCACCCCTAACCCACGCTGCCAAAAAAAAGGGTCTGTCGCATCTAGACCAAATGGAGCTAGCAATTCTTTGTGGCGCAATGTCCCTCCTACTTTTAGCATATCAAGATATTTCCTTTGAAAACCAGAATGTCCCTTTTCAAATACATCATAGAGCGAGTTAACCAAACAGTCACCAAATGCATAGGCATAAACATAAAATGGCGAATGAATAAAATGGGGTATGTAAGCCCAGAAATGCCTATATTCATCATCAAACTTAAAAGCAGCCCCGAGGCTTTCTTTTTGAACTTTCATCCAAATTTCACCTAGTCGATCTGAAGTTAATTCACCTTTCTGGCGCTCAATATGTAACATCTCTTCAAAACAGAAAAAAGCAATTTGGCGGACAACCGTATTCAACATATCTTCAACTTTCGAAGCTAGCATTACTCTCTTAGTCTTTGGATCAGTCACGGCTTTAAGCATCCCTTTAAATGTTAGCATTTCGCCGAAAACCGAAGCCGTTTCCGCTAAAGTTAAGGGGGTATCGGACATAAAGTACCCTTGCTGGGAGGCTAGAATCTGGTGAATTCCATGACCCAACTCATGCGCTAATGTCATTACATCTCGGGTCTTTCCATGATAGTTCATTAAAATATACGGATGTGCAGATGGAACGGTTGGATGAGAAAAAGCACCAGAATCTTTACCTTCGCGTGGCTCCGCATCAATCCAATCATTTTCAAAAAATTGCTCAGCAATTTTCCCTAATTGTGGTTCAAATAAATTATAAGATGTCAAAACTATTTCTTTAGCATTCTCCCAGGGTATTTGTTTATCATCAGATTCTGGAAGGGGCGCATTTCGATCCCAATAGTCAATCACCTCAACACCTAGCCACGTGGCTTTTAACCTATAATAACGATGGGCCAAATTTTTGTAGTTATTTTTCACAGCCTCAACTAAAGCATCAACGACATCATCTTCAACTTGATTTGATAGGTTTCGACTTGACACAGCCTTTGGAAATTTGCGCAACTTATCTTCAATGTCTTTGTCTTTTGCAAGCGTATTGGTAATTAGAGAAAATAATTTAATATTTTGTTCCAAACCCGCACCAAAAGATTTGGCCGCTTTTTTTCTAACAAGACTATCTTTATCTGACATCCTAGTCATAATTTCACTATTGGAGATTTTGCGACCATCAACCTCAAACCGCAGGCCCGCCATGGTCTCATCGAATAAACGAGACCAAGAGGCACGACCAGTTACAGATTTCTCATGCAAGATCTTCTCAAGATCTTCTGCCAATTGATAAGGCCGATAAGCCCTAATCCTATCCAGCCAAGACTTAAATCTTTTTGTAGTTGTGTTTTTTAATTTTTTTGCGAGCAGTTTATCATTTATCCGATTAATTTCTAATTCATAAAAAAGCGTAATCGAAGAAATATCGGTTACCCGCTCACTAGTATCTTGATAAAAACTCGCAATTTCTTGGTTCTCCGCATCAGTTGCAAACAATAGTTGCGCATAAGACATAACTCTAGCAAGGGACTCATTTAAATTTTCATACATCTGAATTGATTTTCCAAATTCAACATTGCCCATGTCCTCTAATTTTCCTTTAAAACGAGTAACAAAAGCTTTTGCGGAAGCCTCGGCAACCTTCAAATCCTTCAATATTTCTGGGGATTGCATTTCTGTGTAGAGATCGTCTAAATTCCATCTGGGTAATTTTTCTTTTGCAATAAAGCTAGACATATTTTATTCGTCCTTAAAAATGTTCATTTTAGCATAAAATGTGGTACTGTTTTAACTCAATATTTTATAAGCTTATCAGTTGACTGTTGATATCGTTAAAACGTGCCAAACTCAAATCCGAAATAAAAAGGGAGGATTCAAATGAAAACTTGGCCAAGCTTAATAACTATGTTTATTGACCAAGCAGAAGAGCTAGGTGAAAAACCCTTTCTTTGGGCAAAGAAAGGTGGGAAATACGAATCGGTTAATTGGAAAAAATGCTCTGAGACGGTTTCGGCCCTGGCTCGCGGTATAAAGGCTCTTGGGATAAATAAAGGGGACCGCATCCTGCTCTGCTCGGAAAGCAGGCCGGAATGGATAATAGCGTACTATTCTATAATGGCGGCTGGTGGAATTGTTGTACCTGCATATACAACAAACACTCAAAATGATCATGCCCATATTATCGCAGATAGTGGTGCAAAAGGTTTGATTGTCTCGTCGAAAAAACTTGCGGCAAACCTCGTACCTGCAGCCCACCAAACTGGAAATGTTAGTTTTATCATTTCTATTGATGAGTTAGAACAGTCTCAATCTTCGGGAATTAATATTCTTAGTTGGGCGAATGCAGTTGAAAGTGGCAGGAGCGAGCCTGACAACCTCTCTGACTATATCTCGGCAATATCAACTGAAGACACAGCCATTATAATCTATACTTCAGGTACCGGAGGATCACCAAAAGGTGTGATGTTATCCCACCGGGCAATTATGCATAATTGCAGGGGCGCCTCAGATGCTCTTAAAGAGATCATAGATGGAGACGAGGTTTTTCTCTCCTTCTTACCTCTCTCACATTCATATGAACACATTGGTGGCGTATGCTTCCCAACCTATATTGGTGCTGAAGTGTATTTTGCTGAAGGGCTCGAACAACTAACCATGAACATGGCTGAAGCGCGACCAACTATTATGACTGCCGTTCCGCGACTTTATGAACTAATGCATGCTAAAATTACTAAAGGCGTTTTATCGGCCGGTGGTATGAAGGCAAAATTATTCTTGACTGCTGTCGAACTTGGTACAAAGAAATTTAATAATCCAAATGGTCTTTCCGTTAAAGAGCGTCTCCTTGATACCCTCGTAGATAAATTGGTTCGTAAAAAAATAAAAGCCACCTTCGGAGGACGATTAAAGGCACTTGCATCTGGCGGCGCGCCCCTCAACCCTGATATAGGTATGTTTTTCACAGCATTAGGACTTAACCTTCTCCAGGGTTATGGGCAAACCGAATCTGCTCCGATAATTAGCTTTAATCGTCCAAACAAAGTTAAAATAGAAACTGTCGGCACACCTATCATGGATACTGAAGTCAAAATTGCTGCTGACGGAGAAATTTTAGTACGCGGAGACCTTCTCATGAACGGATACTGGAATAATGAGGAGGCCACAAAAGCCGCCATCAAAGATGGATGGCTTCATACTGGGGATATCGGGATCATGGATAACGAAAATTATATCCAAATAACTGACAGAAAAAAAGATATCATTGTCAATTCTGGGGGAGATAACCTGTCACCACAGCGAATAGAAGGTTTCTTAACTTTAGAACCACAAATAGCTCAAGCAATGGTTTATGGAGATAAAAAGCCACACGTAGTCGCACTTATTGTACCAGACAAAGAGTTTGCCAGCGAATGGGCTAACTCGACCGGAAACTCAAACAAACTTGAGGACATAATTACGCACGAAGATTTCCGTCGACTCATCAGTGGAGCTTTAGATCACACAAATGAAAACCTTTCGGTTATCGAAAAGGTTCGTCGCTTTTTATTAACTGCTGAAGAATTCACCGTCGACAATGAAATGATGACACCAACACTGAAGGTTCGTCGACATGTTATTACGGAAAAATACCAAGCTCAATTAGAGGGTCTTTATGCTAAATAAGAAGTTTATAAACTTAGTATAAATGCCAAAAGTACAGGCAATGTTGCGAAAGAAATAACAGTAGAGGTGACGACTAAGCCTGCAACCTCTTCAGGGTTGTTCTCATAGCGCACAGCCAGCATGTAATTAAATACCGCTGCAGGCATAGAGCATTGTAACACAATGACACCTTTTGCAACACCTTCCAATCCGAATGCATAACTTACAAATAAACCAACACCTAAACCCATTATTAACCGAACGCAGCTCAATGCCATATTTCGCGGTAAGCTGGTAACTTTTATTTTTTCGATAGAAACGCCTAGGCTAATTAACATGAGCGGAATCGCAAACTGACTAAAAACATGCACAGTATTCGCAAACCAATATGGTAATTGGTAGTCAGTCATCATTACCAAAAGTGCAGCTAAAACGGCATAAATTAGAGAGTTTTTTGCTAGCTCTAATAAAGAAAAACCCCCAGCAGCAATTGCCATGCCAAGAGTAAATTGTGTCAAACTCACAATCGTATAAACAATTATTGCAAATGCTAATCCCAGTTCGCCAAACGTCAAAAAGCATAGAGGTATGCCAACATTACCGGTATTTGGGATCATAATAGTTGCTAGATAGGTCCGAACATCTAGCCGAAAAATCATCAATATCAAAAGGCTGATAACAAAAAATAATAACAAAGCTACGATAATAACTAATGCTAAATTTGCAAAGTTCACGGGGTCTATATCTAACCTCGTTAGACCCGAAAATATGAGGAAAGGGGTACCTAAATTAAATACTAGTGAGGTAACAGACTTGGTATCAAAAGGCTTTCCCAAACGCGACCAAATAAATCCAATCGCCACACCAAAAAAAACTGGTGTAATGATAATTAATAGCTGTGTAAGCATAGGACCGTTTTGCAGCAGGATCCTCAGTTCGTCAAGCTAAGAACTAAAAAAGTTCATCTGGCAATTACTATTTGACGTTAACTATACGTAGGATATTTGTTGTACCTGGTGTTCCAAAAGGGACACCTGCTGTGACAATTAATTGTTGTCCCTTTAAAGCAAATCCCTCTTTTTCAGACACCTCAGTGGCAATCTCAACAACACTTTCAAAGTTATCAAAATAAGATGTTTCTACTGGGTGTACGCCCCAGACTAATACCATCCTACGTGCTGTCTTAATATCCGGTGTTAAACCTAAAATAGGTACTCCCGGCCGTTCTCGAGCTGCTCTCAAAGTTGTTGAACCTGTTGCCGTAAATGTGACAATTACTGCAGCATCTAGAATTTCTGCGGCTTGCTTTGCCGCTAATGTGATTGCGTCGGAATCTGTTGCAAGGATTTTCTCATTATCTTCAACTTTTATTGACCTATAATATTCATCCTGTTCAGTGCTATTAATAATACGATCCATAATCGATACCGCTTCGAGAGGGTATGAGCCAACAGCAGTCTCTGCCGAGAGCATAACAGCATCTGCTCCGTCAAAAACAGCCGTAGCAACATCCGAAGCTTCGGCTCGAGTTGGTGTAGGGGAGGTAATCATACTCTCCAACATTTGAGTTGCTACGATTACCGGTTTACCTTGCGTTCTAGCATTTCTAATTATTTTTTTTTGAAGCCCAGGAACCTCCTCCGGTGGAGCTTCAACACCAAGGTCACCCCGAGCCACCATGATAGCATCAGACGCTTCGATTATTTCGTCTAAATAATTTATTGCTAGGGGCTTTTCTAATTTAGCTAAAATGCCGGCTTTACCTGCAACTAGCTCGCGTGCCTCCTGGACATCGCTAGGACGCTGAACAAATGACAGAGCGATCCAGTCAACGCCTATACTCAAAGAAAATTCAAGATCTTGTAAATCTTTTTTAGTTAAAGGAGACATTGGCAAGACTGCACCTGGAATATTTATTCCCTTATGATCAGATAACTGCCCACCAATTAATATTTTTGTTTCGACAGAAGAACCATTATTCGCCTCAACAACAAGTTTCATCTTTCCATCGTCTAACAACAACTCGACGCCCTTATCCAAGCTGGGATATATTTCAGGATTAGAGATAGAAACACGTCTATTACCTCCCGCCATACTTTTATCAGAATCCAGAACAAATTTGCTGCCAACCGTTAAGTTAACCTTTCCACCAGAAAATTTATTAACTCTTAATTTTGGCCCTTGCAG
>CAZXGI010000021.1:30783-40745 GCA_964639965.1 uncultured Rhodospirillaceae bacterium | reverse complement strand
ATGAAATTCGCAAGACATCAATGCCGGCCAAAATTAATTCGCGTGAGATATCTTTCGTCAGTTTATAGCCGTTGGTAAAGGACAGACATTTGATATTTTTGTCTTTAACATATTTAACGAATTTTGGCATATCACGATTGAGTGTTGGTTCGCCGGAACCGTGCAAAGAGACGGTGTTGAGGCCATACTGCATAGCGTCATCTACAATCTTAGTGAAAATGCTAAAGGGGAGTTTTTTAAGAAAATCCTTTTCTCGGCCCTCGGCTTGAGGGCACATTGGGCATTTATAGTTGCAACCTCCATTGAGCTCTAGGTCCAATTGCTTTATTTCAATAATTTCCGGAATTGGCATAATAAGAACTTATTTTTTCATTACTGATTTAATTGCTGGGTGGAGGTGGAGCAAACCAACGAACGTTCCATCATTTGAGACCACGGGTAAATCCCAGATTTCTTTCTCTTCCATAACATTTATCGCGTCGACTAATGTTACTTCGGGACCGATCGTAGTAGGTGATTTAGTTGTATGTCGAACAATGTCGTCCGCAAACAATGACGGAAATGGTTTTTGTTCCTTCAAAAGCATGCGTCGGATGTCACCATCTGTAAATATTCCGACCAGTTTGTCTTCATCATTTACAACAGAGGCAATTCCGAGTCGAAAGTCACCCATTATTTCCAGTGTTTTCTTGAGAAGTGTAGTTGGAGAAACCACGGGAATTTTTTCTGGGGGCAAAAGGACGTCTTCAACTGTTAATTCAATCGTCAAGGTGGACATGGTCTTCTCCCCATTTTTCCAGAAGCTCTAGTCGCAGTTTGTGTGTCGCTTTGGCATGGGCTAGAACATGCTCTAAATATTGAATATCTAATACTGTATTTGCGTCTGACAAGGCATTTGACGGATCATCATGAACTTCAATGAATAACGCATTTATTCCACATGCTCCTGCCGCTCGGACAAGATGTGGTATAAATTCGCGCTGGCCACCCGATATATCCCCCATTGACGTTGGCATTTGTATTGAATGTGAGGCATCAAAACAAACTGGATAACCGGTTTCCATCATAATTGGAAAATTTCGGAAATCATTAATCAACATATTGTAACCAAAAAATGTTCCCCTGTCAGCCAGCAGTATTTGATTGTTGCCGGCAGCCTCAATTTTGCGAACTGAATTTTTCATGTTCCATGGTGACATAAACTGACCTTTTTTAAGGTGTATTGGCCGTTTAGTTTTTGCCGCTGCTCGTAAAATTGTTGTTTGGCGGCATAGGTAGGCTGGTACTTGTATGAGATCAACAATATCCCCGGTAGCAGGTGCCCAAGCTGCATCTGAAAAATCGCAGACAACGGGCAAACCAAAATCACCACGGATTTCATCGAGGATTTTTAATCCCTCATCAATTCCAACTCCATGAAACGAATCAGGTGATGAGCGACAATCCTTATCATAACAGGATTTGAACACCCAATTTATTTTTAACTTATTACAGATAATATCAATTTTTTCAGCCATCATACGGGCATGGTCTCTACTTTCAATAGCACATGGTCCTCCAATAAAGGCTAACTGTTCCGTGCCGCCAATCTTTACAGGGCGAACGTTTTTATCCTTACCTACTGTTATAAGTTTGGGTGTCATAGTATTCACACATCTTTCCAAATTGGTATTGAATAGGGACTTCCAACACTAACATAAACGAATTGTCGATATTTTTTATTATTCGTCAATGGTCGAACACCGTGATATGCAGAATTACAGTTTAAAAAAACTGCGCCGCGGTTTGGTTTTGGCGGAAGTGATTTAATGGCTCGCACCTCATTTTCCCTGGGATAACGTGTATTTTTTAATACATTTAACGAGTTTTTTGCTTCATAGATCAGGAAGTCTCCGCCTTTGCCATCCGTCTTATTAAAGTATATTAGAAATGCTGCCAGTTTATTTCGGTTGTCAGTGTGAATTTCAGTTGAGTAACCTTCACGTGCCCAAGCTATATCTATCGAAACACAGAGTTTGTTCCGATTAATTAAAGAAAGAAATTGATCGAGAACTCGTTGAATGCCGAATTTATTTAAAGCTTTTTTAGTGAAGGTTTCTGGCGGATGGGGCTCCATAGAGGTAAACTCCCACCTTTTACTATCTATTAATCCGCCAAATGCAGTGATATGGGTGGCAAAAAGTTGCACTATTTCATCAACAAAACCTTTGGTATTTAATTGACGAATAAAATCTCCCCAAACCTTCGATTCGCTTTGTAGTATTTTAAAATTTTTGTCGTGTCTCATTAAATTTATTCTAGCAGCCCTTCCATGACCAAAGGGCTGTTTTTGGTTGGCCAAAAACATTTCCTCTGGTGGGAACTCATTATAAAGTTGGGTGAAAATATTTGGATCAATAATCTGATCGCACGTTGCGTGCGGATAGGGTGATAATTGAATATCTATTGGCTTTATATTTAAAATTGGGCTCATAAGTCTATTTTTCCGTTGATTTGCGGTTAAGTAAAATATTTTTCAATTTTTTGGCCATTCTGTACGAAAATTTTTCCAAGATGAGTATAAAAACAAATAAATATAAAAGCTGAATTATAGATTTTACGGTTACAACAAATTGTTTTAAAATAGAGGTTCTTATAATCTTTCTGTGCTGGCGATACAAATCTTTCAAAATGATTTTGGCTTTAAACTTAGGCGGATTTACCAAAATGGGTATCTGGGAGTGTTTAGCTAGTACGCTTAAGTTCATTTTTGAGTTTTCCCAAATTCCATTTTTTGTTAATGGTTTTCCATGCTCAATCATTTTCAAAACCTTAAAGTCATTTTTTTCTAAAATAAATTTTAGACTATGAGGCGAGTATGTAAAAAAATGGGTTGGGTCGCTAAGGGGGCTTCCGTTCAAGTTAGGTACCTCTAGGTATAAGTAACCATTTTTATATAAGATCTCCGTCGTTAGATGTTCCAAAAATTTATTTGGTTCACGTAAATGTTCGAACGTATGAATAAGCGTTACAAATTTTGCTTTATCTTTAAAAGTGTCCTGATAAATATTATGAGCTACATGGGATTCGGTTATGCCTAGCGCCTGCTCAGCAAATTTCATTCCTTTTTTGCTATAATCGTAACCTATTGTTTTGCAACCCCAGGCTTGTTTTGCGGCGAATAAGAAGAATCCTTGATACGCCCCAATATCAATTATGGTATCTGCTTGAGTTGGTGTTATATTAGCATGTTCGTTTTTGATTTCCTCTATAATATTAAAAAAAGTCTGGAATCGTTGGAAGCTAAAGCCACTCCAGGGTATCGAGATTGGCAGGTCAATTTTTTTATTTTTTAAATTGAGAGCGTGTGCGCTTATGCGGTATTCGTTGTTATAATAGTCAACCAAGACATCATCAGAGATCTCTGGAAACTGGAAAACGACCGAACATCCGATACAAATAAAATTATCATAAGTATGAAGGTTTTGGTTGCTAGATGAAGTTGGCAATAAAAGAGAGTTGAAATTAATTTTTTTGAACGATGTCCCGTTACATAGCCGGCATTTATGATCTTGAATGTTGATAGATCACCCCTTTTTTAGTGAATGAATGAATTTGGATATTACTTTCTTAATCGTGAATATAATTAAACTAAAGGTTTCCATAATAATAGGAGATATTACTTGAGCTTTAATGTTACCTGATTGTTTTTGAGCAATTGCAAGTATTGTCGTCATTGGTAAACCATGGTAAGACGATCTAAAATGATAATAGACCCTTGATCGAATCAATCCACATCTATTTAAAAGTACAGATAAACTTCGTCGACTATACCAAGCAACGTGGTAATGAAGCGTAATTTTTTTTCCAAATAAAGAGCGAACTATATTCATTCTCTCATCTGGCACTTCTAAAATTAAGATGCCGCCAATATTTAGAACTTGATTTATATCTGAGATCATTTTGACTGGATCATCTGTATGTTCTAATACATGGGATAAAATAATAATATCAAATGGAGCTTGGTTGGCGATATTTTTTGAGTTTAATCTTTTTTTACTTTCTCCATGTTTCCAAGGTGCATAGTCAAAAACCCAGCTATCTATTTGGCAACCTGTAACATTTGTTAGTATGGATTGGTATTGGTCGCTAACGCTACCGTCGCCGCCTCCCCAGTCTAATATCTTTATAGTATTTTCATTAAAATGGTTAGTTTTTAAAAATGAACTAATTTTTTTGCTAATAAAGCCAAATTTTTTGTTTTCTCTGTTAGCCCTCAAGAATGCTTCGCCCGCGTTTATTTTAGTTGGAGGCTCACCATAGGACTTATTAGGAAAATATATGGAAAAATGTTTGGCGCGCACTTTAGTGGCTTTGCTTCCATAAATTTTCGACGTATCAAATTTTGGTAATCTAATCGCATGAAAACATTTATTGCAAAAACCGGCAAATACATTAGCTTTTGTTAAATTAATTAATTCCATAGTTGAGTCATTTTCCCATCCATGCCCATCATTTGGATAAATAAAATTTTTGCGTGAAATGACTGTTAAATCATTCCCACAAATCGGACAATTTTGGTTTAATAAAATATTTGAGGCCACAGTTTAAGACCGTTAGGTGTGTCTAAGTATTGTTCAATGAACCAAGAACGCAATTCGTCAGTTCTACAGACTATCTTTCTATCATCAAATAGTAACTAGTTGCTACCTAATGCATTAAGTGGGTAACAATAGGTTCTAGTTGTCCACACTTGCTTTGTTTAATGATTACATATTGTGATAATATGGGGAATAATATGAAAAACTTCTTGTTATTTTTCTTAAATTTAGTAAATCTCTATAAATTGAAGATACCTTCGGAAGGCTACATTCATTATTAGATAGTATAAACTCTGTATACGTAACTTTTTAATCTTTGCGCATTTAGAACGGTTAAATACCAAATCTGCAAAAGTCTTAGGAAAATAGCTATACTCATGAATACTTCGGGGTCCTTGACTGAATACAGACTTAACCCACAGATAGTAAAATTTCTTGGGCGAAATTTGCCAAATAAGTTTGTTTGGCCGATTCAAAAATTATATAAATTTATTCGCAATCCACAGCAATTTTTTATTCGCAAAGAGGCGGCCAGAGTTCTTCTTGAAACGCCTCCACCAATCAGAATATCGGATGATGCTGGATTTGCCACCTTTTCCTCCGACCTACACCCGGATATCCCTAAAATTGTGAACCAGTGCAAAGAAATATTGCTTCAAAAACAAGCATCTGGAGAATTGACTCAGTTAAGTCAGAAAAACTCGAAGGGTGAGTTTCTGATAGATTTGTTTCAAATTGACGGTGTTAATGATTATCCCGAAATTCTTAAATTTGCAGTTAGTGATAATATGCTTAGAATTGCTGCTGACTATTTAGGAACGTTACCTCGTCTTCGTTATGTAGCTCTTTGGTATTCACCGCGAAATGATAGTACCATTTCTAGTCAGCTTTTTCATACCGATCGCGAAGATATTAAATCTCTGAAAGCTTACTTGAATATTTCACCTGTAACCACGGAGAACGGACCATTTAGTTTATTCTCTGCCGCTGAAACAGATCGTATTGCTGATAAGCTTGGACCAAAATCGCGCCATCCTATGGTAGGTCTTTTGGGACGTCTTGATGATGATCGGGTGTATTCGGTTGCTGATCCAAGCAATTTGATTGAATTAAAAGGTGAACCCGGTGATGGGGCATTTGTTGATACCTGTCGCTGTCTACATTTTGGGAGTCGTGCTCGTAAAGCAGGCCGGTTGATTTTAGTTTTTATGTATAATTCTTTTTACAACGTAGTTGATACGCCAATGGGAAATATTGATCCTAAACCATTCGCTAACGATCAGTTCAGGAAACTTGTCTTGGGAGTTAAAACTTGAAAAATAGACGCCGCTAGATTTTCTCTAGTGGTGTAAGCTATTACCAAAGAGGATATATGTCGCTACTGTCTGATTTTCTCTTTCGTCGACTGATTAAATTGTAGGCAACAGTCGCTGCAATGAGAATAGCGATAAAGATAGCAACATAAATCCAGATATTCATAAAATTTTCTTCACTAATAATTTTATAGACCAAACAAATATTTTTCTAACGACTGGGTACGTCTAGGACGAAGGTTTGCTAGCAATTATACGATTATGTCCTTCACCAACAACCAGTTTATGACATTCCTCTTGGGATATCAGCCCACTTTCAGCTTGTTTAATCAAAAACTCTATTCTAGCCACACGAGATATTATAGTCTCATAACCAAAAATCGCGGTTTCAATGGCATCAGTTGAAGTGTCGGTGGCCTGATCTATCGCTCTAGAAAAAATATTTTTTAACGTATTTAGTTCTTCTAAGATGGTGGTTGAATTGAGCTCGTGATCAAATTGCCCTTCTTCCCAGCGGATTATCTGGCTTAAACCACGAGCCTCCAAATTAAGCTTTAATTCAGCGTAAGTATGGAAACTTATTAGGGGGACAAATAAATCATCTAGAAAATTCCTGCGTTTATTAGCTTTTAAACCACATGCTCTTATGCAGGAGTCAATAAATTCATAGCCAAGTTTTTGGGCAAAAGGTCGGGCCGTTAGAATGGTCTCCCACTTCATGCTAGAGGTTCCATAGACTAATAGATATAATTTTCCCTCAGGTTTGAGCACCCGAACGACCTCGTCCATTCCACGCAGTAGGTCTTTTGTATGGTGTAATACGCCTGATGCACAAACAAAATCAAAGCTATCGTTTTCGTAAGGTAGGTCTAAAACCGATGCCAATTCTAACTCAATTGGCATACCATCATAAATCCGATCCCGAGCATCACTAAGGCCAGTTTCTGATATATCACATCCTATTACATGTTTGGCCCCAAGTTGGGCCATGGCAATGCTGTATCGTCCACCACCACATCCCACATCCAGGCATCTCTTTCCTTTAAACCATGAGAGGTTGAAGCCGTTTGCAATGAACCGCTTGGAAAATAGTTGCACAGATTCTTCAAACAGCTGTTCGTCAAACTTAGACCACAGAGTCCCATACAATTCTCCGGTTTTCTTCTCAACAAGTGTCACGTGTGTCTCCTAAATTCCATGATCAAACATATTATCTAAGCTAAACCTAATCCTCACAATATACTCAAATACCAGTTGTATGACTACAAGAGATATTTTTGTTAAAATTGGGTCAACAAATGTTTGAGAAGGATGTAAACGAAAATTAATTTAAGGAACCATATCCTTAGAGAGATTTTTATCTATAAATTTTTGGAACCACAATTCCACGCTTACCCATTGCCAAACAAAAAATGCATTATCGCCTTCGCCTCTGCAAAAACGATCAAATAGTGTATTAACGCGTTTGGAGTCGAAAATCCCCCTATTATTAAAGCTGTTAGATGTTATAATGTCTTTAACCCAATCACGAAGCGGACCTCGCAACCATTCTCGTTGTGGAGCAACGACGCCGCGTTTTGGTGCGAGTCGGACAGTATCGGGTAACCTTCCTTTCATTGCGTTACGCCATATCCGTTTGCCCACCCCCAAGTCGTATTTATAATTATTCGGAAGTCTAAAAGCGAACTCAACAATTCGGTGATCAAGAAACGCAGGACGAAGCTCTACGCTTGAGGCCATGGCCATCCGATCATGCATGCGAAGAACCCGCGGTAGTTTAGAAAAACATAAATCTCTATACATCGCATTATTGAAACGGTTTTTAAAGGGTAAAGAAAAAGAGACAAGGGCATTTGATTTTTTTTTAAATGCGTGAGATAGCGATTCTGGCCGTAAATGCGAGGTGCCATCTTGATATAGAGGCTCTTCACTACCACTAATTTTGGTGCGCATTATTTTTAACATCGTTTCCAAATCCGAGGGTAGTGATCTAAATTCGCTTCGAAGTTTGGAGCAAAATCCCCGTTCCAAGAGATCAAGAAAAATATCTGATTGGTAATATGCGTATCCCCCAAATATTTCATCTACACCTTGACCTTCAAGTAAAACACTAATGTTTTTTGTCTTTGCGATACGGTGCATTTTCTGTAGTGCTAATGTTGCCACTCCTCCAAATGGTGCTTCCTGGTGGTGGAGCGCGACTGAAAACTCTTTCTCCATTTGATCGACACTAAGGACTGAATAATGGCGATCCCATAGTTTTTTACGAGGCACTTTGTCGGCAAACTCTGCTTCATCATACTTCGGATCATCAAACTTTGCGGTAAATGAATTATACGTTTTATCGTTATTGAGTTGCGCGTCAACGGTTGACATCATTGTTGCTGAATCGAGCCCGCCGCTCAGGCTAATACCAACAGAGACATCACTTCTTAGGTTTAATTTAACTGCGTCGTCAATTAATGCTCTCAGCTCTTCTGTAGCTTTATTATATGTTCCAACATAAGGTTCATCGGAGGCGGCTGTTTGGTCCCAAAAATTTCTTTTTGTTAATTGCCCGTTTTGAATAGTCAGGGTTGTTGCTGGTTGCAGGGAATCGATGCCTTCAAAAAATGTTCTATCTGAATGATCTGAAAATCCATGTAAAAGATAGTCTCCCCACGCAGATAAGTCTGGGATTGCCTCAACGTCTGCCACTAAAAGAGCCTTAATTTCTGATGCAAAGAGAAATTGCCCTTTTCGTTGTGTAAAGTGGAAAGGTTTGATGCCGAGTCGATCCCGAGCACAAAATAGCTTTTGTTTATTTTCATCCCATAGTGCAAATGCAAACATACCGTTGAATTTTTCCACACATCTTTCACCCCATTTACGATACGTTGCAAGAATAATTTCAGAATCTGTTTTACTTTTATATGGATAGTTAGGGAGAAGGGCCCGTAATTCAGGTGCATTATAAATTTCACCATTATATGTAAGCCAAAGACCGGCATCATCCGTCATTGGTTGATGTCCAGATTCCGAGAGATCAATTATACTTAGGCGATTGTGAGCAAGACCAGCTCGTTTTTTTGGATCAACATATATTCCGCTGCCATCTGGTCCGCGGTGATGTTGAACCCGCGCCATTTTCCAAAGAATATCTGGGTCAACGTTTTGTCCAATGATACCAGCTATGCCGCACATTTTTTTTATCGAGCCTTTAAAACTTCTCAGCTATAACAAAGCCCATTCGTAACCAATATTTTTGGGGCATGTCATCTGATGCAAAAATTGGATTCAGGGAAAATTCTCTGAGCTCTTTAATCCTGGCTGCAAAATAATCTTTCATAATAATGTAATCACGAGTTATGCCATTATTGTTAAAATCTCGCCACGGTTCGCATAAAACTACGTATTTTCCTGCCACACGCGCAATTTGCTTCAGAACTTTATTACGAATTGGGTTCATTTGTTCTAGTGCAAGTGAGGTGTATACAATATCAAAACTAGAATCTGGAAAAGGTAAATCCTTAGCATTACCCTGCGTAATTTTGATGGTTTTGTGTGATTCATAATTTACTAACGGTTCAGGAGAAAAGTTTGAAAACGTCTTTGGTAAGGCTGTAGATTGAATTTCTTTGATAGCTTTAATACCGGCGTCGGTTAATTCAAAGCCGGTAAAATTTATACTTGGAAAGCGTGCAGCCATCGGTATTATTACGTGACCAGCACCACAACCGACCTCTAATGCCGATGTGGGGTTGTATTTTTGAAAAGTGCGCATAAACAATAATTGGTGAAAATATTTTGTTGCCTCGGAAGGACCGAGGTAACCCATATTGCGCCATATTAAAGGAATCATTTTTTCACCGCCAGCGTAAAGTTTGTCACTGTTAAAATCTTCCCTGGCCCATATTTTTTCATAACCGGTCCTTGTATTGTTGAGCGTTCGTTCTGACCGGCCTCGAAAAAATCGTCGTATTTTTATTTTTCTGCTATCTTTGCGAAATGTTTCTTCATGGGGTTTAACAAGATTACACCACTCAGGATCGTTTAAATCAAATTTTTTCTCAGCAACTGCATCAAGAGG
>CAZXGI010000021.1:26057-30773 GCA_964639965.1 uncultured Rhodospirillaceae bacterium | reverse complement strand
CGATGCCATAATTAGTCCTCATTGTTAGTTTTGGGGGGCTGGTTAAAATTTTTAACCGGTGACTAGATGTTAGTATAGCCAGATTCTGACAAATCAACCATTTCTTTGAAGCGACTGCAGGATTGGTATAATTCGTCGTATGTTCCCGATGCTTCGATTTTTCCATGATTCAAAAAATAAAGCCGGTCTGAGTTTTTTATAGTATTTAAGCGATGGGCAACGGTGATAATTGTTTTTTTGTTAGAAATTGTATTGAGCATTTTTGCCATTTCGTTCTCCATCGTTATATCTAATGATGATGTAGCTTCATCTAATAAAAGAATTTGTTGGTCATGGTATAGCGCCCGAGCAATGCCAACTCGTTGCCGCTGCCCCCCTGATAGTCGAACACCTCTCTCACCAATAATAGTTTCAAGGCCCTTCGGGAGGTTATCGATAACGGTCTCTAAATGTGCCAAACAAGTTGATTTAATAATCGCATCATCATTGATTTTGTCATCATCAACTCCGAAAGCTATATTTTTGCGTAAGGTGTCATCTAAAAGATAAATATCTTGTGGGACATAGCCTATATTTTTTTGCCATTCTGCTATATGTTTACGAATGTCATATTCGTCTACGAAAAGATTTCCAGAATCTGGTTCCAATAACCCTAAAATAATATCGACAAGGGTCGATTTGCCAGAACCAGACGGACCTACAATTCCTATCCGTTCACCCTTTTTAATGGACAAGGTGATATTGGAGAGCGCCAATGTCTCGGATTTGTCATAGGAAAATGAGATATTTTGGAGGGAGATTTCACTTTTCATCCGTAAAGGTAAAATACTGTGGAGTGGCTCAATAGTCTCCAACATTATAGTGTCTCGAATTTCAGGTTTATTAGTCAATGCGAAGACGACATCCAGTGTAGGTATCGAGGTTTTCAAGCGGGGTAATTGTGTCATAATTTTGTTTGCCGCTGGCAGCATGCGAAATGCTGCCATTCCAAATAATGAGAGCGTCGGTACAACAGATACTATAGATTCCGATTCGAAAAGACTAAATAAAGTAATAACAACCATACATAGGAAAATAATAATTTCATTCACTAGTCGAGGAACTCCTGAGACAAAATCGAGCCATCGCCCAACTTGCGTAAGTCTTTTGCCCTCGGCGTGTAAACAATCAACCATGAAACGGGTCGAGTCACTTATCTTAATTTGTTTCACCCCATGAAATGATTGTTGTAATACTTTAACAAATGCGGTAACGGCACTTTGGCGCTGAAAACCAAGCTCTAAAGCTCTATTTCTAATTAGCCCATAGAAAATTGCTCCACCTACGCTTAAAACACCGGCAGAAATAAGCGCAATCTGTGGCTCAAGCCACAGGAGGTATATGATAATACAAGATACAACGAAAACTTCAGTAGCAATGACTATTACTGCCATAATTGCCGAACCAAATAGAATACCAACCTCTGTTTGAATGTTTTTAATCAATTTGGCCGAATTGTTAGCAAGGTGAAAGCTGTATGGTTTTTGTAAATAAAAGCGGAATAATCCCCGTGCAATCTGATAACGACCTTTATTTAAGACTGCGCTCTGAACATAAAGCACAAATGCAAGAAATGCATTTTTTATCATAAACGCAATTATCAATAATGTTCCAGCTAAGGCGATAAATTCTTTATTTGAGAAAGCGGGAAATATTTCTTTGATGAAAACGAGTAATACAAACTTATCTAATGCGTTTGGTTCAACTAGCAGTGACATGAAAGGAACAATCAGGCTTATACTAAATGTCTCGACCACACCTGATAGTAGGATTAATACCCCGACCTTAGTTAAATCCCATTTCATCTTGGAGGGTAAAATATTTTTTAGCTTTACTAGAATACTTAACATGATTTTACTATCGTTATTAGTTTAAGGGGTTCGTGATTGTGGCCTAATTTTTGATTTGAGAAAGCTTGCGGTTTTTAATTTCCGAAAAGCAACTTATTGGGTGTACCCCGAACAAATTTTTAAATACTTTCTGACTCGCACTAAGCGATTTTTCTAAATACTTGTGTGCTATTATTTTTTTTTATTTTAACAAACCAGATTCTTGAGAATTTTATCTATTTTTTCTAATTCCGTGCTGTACCATGGGGGTACATATTACAATTAAACCGTGGAAGTGCTTGAGCGTGTTTTCTTACATCATTACTTGAAATTTTACGTGCCTCTACATTGAATGAAAAACGGCAATTAAAGTCTATCAATAGCTGCTCGGTATCTGATGTAAAAGTATGAAATCCGCCATGCGGATAGCAAAACGACCTCACTGGCAGTGGACCTAACAGACCCTCAAGTGTATTAAAAGATTTTTGGATTTCATATTTTTGACTCTCATTGGAGAGTTCACTCATTACCGGGTGAGTTACCGAGTGACTTCCTATAACCATTCCTGCTTTGCTCATCGCCTTGATTTGTTTGGGTGTTGAATAATATTGCCACAGCAGATCTTCCTCATGAATTGGGCTAAACTTTCGCATCAGTTCATCAAGCACTATTTCGCGAGTTTCGGCGGTAATATAGTAATTCAACATCCGTTTAAAGAGAAGGGTTGCATCATCATTTTTCTGAGTTTTATAAGTTTTCTCCTGAAACTCCTCAACTTTGGAATCTATGAACTTATCCAAAGTAACAAAGCTTTCTGCCGCCTCCATGAGAAATTGCCCGCCATGCATGCCAATGAGATGATGGATCCTATGAACATCTAACATTTGGCCCGTTTCATAAGGTAATGTTGGAATATAGAACATACCCCATAAACCTCGGCGTAATAGTTCAGGAAAAACCATTTTATAGTGATCCGAAAATCCATCGTCAAATGTCAGCAAGTAACCCTTCTTCGGAACTTTCTCACCATCAATTGCTTTTAGAAAATGATCCTTGGGTACGAACCCTTCGTCATTATTAAAGTAATCCAACTGTTTAATAAAATCATTTACATGTAGGTAGCGGAAATGCGGATATTGCTTAGGAATGTTTCTTACATAATGATACATGACTGCTTGCATTAGAATATGAGCCGTGTTTCTTCCAAGTTGATATTTCTGACAATAGGTACATTTTTATCTCGCTTACTTTTGTTTGCTAAATAATTCTCAATCATACCCTCGTTAAAATTCTTGTATAACTTTACAACAGATTCTATCGTGAAATCATTCCTCCGGCATATTTTATTGGTGATTTTTTTTGGTGGCTGCTTTGATTTTGTTAGTATTTTATATTGTTTTGCCAATGTTTTATAAATTGCTGGAACACCTGAAATTAAACGATTACCTATTTGATGGGGAGTATCATTAATATAAATTTTAGGTCGTATTTGATGTATAATCTCGCCTGTATCAATGCCGGCATCTATATGCATGAATGTAGCCCCAACGAATTCTGGTTCTTTATTTACTAATGGCCAGAAATTAGTGCCGCTGCCCCTATACCAAGGAGACAATCCCAAATGGCAATTAAAAAATCGCCCGGCATATAATTCCAGAAGAGCCCCTTTGATAATTGAACTTCCATAGCAAAATATTATTTCTGGCTCCGATGCCAAGATCTGAGAGATATTTTCGTCGCTATTTATAGATCCTTTTGGAATAAATAAAGGGTGAGACTTGTCTTTTGTGTAGTTTACGAAGTGTGCAAAGAAATCATTTTCTGATATTCTTCTATCTTCTATATGGACCCGCCGAATATCATTATCTACGTCTTTGCTACGGGGAAAACTGGTCACGGGATTTTTGTTATTTTTTTCACATAATGACAAGACGACGTCAATCTCGGGGTCCGCTGCTATGGCGGTTCGAACAAATGTATGTCGAAGCTCGGACCCCGTTAGGATACAAACCTTCATTTTACGGTGACCTGTTTCATTAGAGTGGAGTTTTGTGCTGAGCCAACCGAAATGTTTTTTGGTTTGATCCCAGTTTAACTTTGGCTAGGATGTTGGCGATTTTTTTTCCAGCTTGACCATCACCATATAAATGGAACGGTTCATATCTCTTTTTCTTAAGTTGTTTTTTGATGGCTTGTTCAATTTCATCTGCATTGTATGGAACGTCAATAACATTTTTTGCTCTTTCGCGGCCTTGTTGTCGAGAACCAATGTTTACGATAGGCAACCCAAGTAATGCGCCTTCACGCAGGAACGAACTAGAATTGCCAACGCCACAGCCGGCCGAATTCATAACCTGTAGATATTCGGTTGGTGAAAAATTCTTAACCATGTAAAGATACTGAGGATCTTTTATTTCCCGAAAAACTCTTAATTGGTGTGATATTGCATCTGATCCTGCATCAACGTTGGGCCACAACCATATAGTCGGGTATTTTAACCTATCAATTGCGTCAATTGTTGTCTCAATTTGTTTGGTTGTTTCTTTGAATTCTGTTGTTACTGGATGCTGTATCACGAGAAGATAAGGGGTACTCGGGTCTATTGGATTTCCAACACCTTGATTTGAAATTATAGGTGGTGTTGAAAGGTCAGTCTCAGATATTAGATCTAATGCTGGGCAGCCCGTAACAAAAATATTGGCTGGATCTTCGCCAAGCTGAGTAATGCGTTGGCGTGACAGTTCTGTAGCTGGAAAATGAAAATGCGCTAATTTGGTAATAGAGTGCCTTACTGATTCATCTATAGATCCAGTTACTTCGCCACCCTGTGTGTGCGCAAGATGAATAT
>CAZXGI010000021.1:12488-26047 GCA_964639965.1 uncultured Rhodospirillaceae bacterium | reverse complement strand
GCCATAGTTTCATATCGATCCGCAACTGATACAACAATATCCGGTTTTAATCGATCAAAGATACTCGAAAGTTCAATGATGGCGAGACCGGTGCTTTTTGCCATTGTTAGAGGTGTCTCGCCATCAATGACCATGTGGACGGTAGCATCTGGTTCAAAACCCTCTGCGCGTATTATGTCAATCACTGACCCGTATCTCTCCAACATTGCCGATGCTCCGACGATAAACTGTAACTCAAGTTTTGCATGGTCACGTATAGCGCTAAGTACACTTCGGATCCGTGCGTAATTTGCGCGTGACGCTACAACAACCGCTATTTTGCGTTTCATTTTATTCTCTAAGTTGTTCAAATAAAAACATTTTAATATTATCCATCATCCGGTGATTTTGGAAAAGAGGGGCGTTTGTTTAGGTTTGGTGTAATCTTAAAGAGAATGTTATTATACTTAATTACTACTAAGGTTTTTTAAGTCATTACACAGATCAATTACCCGTTGAGAGTATGAGCGTTCATCATAATGCAGAGCATATCGGGCACCACTTTTTGCTATACTATTAATATCCTCAACGTCTAATAGCTTTATTAGCTTCTTAGTATCATTTATAAAATCCGACTCTTTCTCGCTATTGACGCACCACTCTACATCAAAAAATACCTTAAAGTGCCTATAATATTGTCTAAGAGTATAGTTATCTTCACTACGTAGATAATAGAAACACATAACCGGCAATCCAGCCGCTGCACCTTCCAAACCTATTGTTGAATACGGAGTTATCATAGCTCTGACAGAATTAAATAGCTCGGGGTATTGTTGAAGCGAAGTTAGTATTCCATCATTTTTGGTCAAAAAAACCACATGTTTAAAATGATTTTTTTCCATGTCTACATAACCCGCCGTTTCTGAATTTTTTGCCGCCGGGTGTGGTTTGAATAATATCTTAATATCAGAGGGTATTTTTCCCCCTTCGATAGCCGAGTCAAGTAATTTAAGGTATTTCGTATTATTTGCTAGTGGATCACCGCAATACAGCAATATGCGATTTTCAGCGGAAGAATTTGATTCTTGCTTATAAGTTCTATTATTAGCCGGGGAATTAAAGTAAATATCCCCACGTGGAGAGCCAATACAGCGGATCCTCGATGCTTTGTAACCTAATAAAAGATTAACAAATTGGTAATCATGATTTCCCCAAACACCACATAAATCGGCTTCAACAGTTGGCACTGTGTAGGAGTTTGCATCAAAATTCATTTGTAAATAAGCACAGGGGATATTTTCAGTTTTTGCCAATCTGACAGCATCACTGGTCGTAATATGCCTATTATGGTTTAGAATTAAAATCCCAGCGGAACCATTGAAAATTCGTTTTGATATTTTTACGGTAATGTTTAAATACCGTTGCGCAAAAAACTCAAAGAATTTTCCTAAGCGCACCTTATGTAAAAAATAAACTAATTTGAGTATTTTGTGAAAGCTTCCAGGTTTATAAAAATTCTGATAAAACTCCCCGCCTACCGACCCATAAAAAGGTTCCCAAGTTCGCATATTTATAATGTGGTGGAGGCTATTATGAATGATCTGACGAAAATTTGATGACTCTTCAAATTCGACAACATTTCCGTACTCATTTAACTCATGATTTTCGGGAAAGACGTTGCATAAAAAATATAGTTCAAAGTTTTTGGATAAATTACTAAACGTATTGCTGTCGCGTAAATCGCGCATAGCAATTCGTGTAGGCACAACAACTATTAATTTCGGCAGCATTGGTTGTGAAGTTCCTATTTTTTATTTAACCTATCGTATATAAATTCAGCGAAAAAAAAGTCCTCCTCGGAATCAATATTGCACGACCGAATTGCAGGTATTTCATATCCAATTGGCCTGTTATTGTAGACTTTGGGTCCATTCATAATTTGTGTCCTGGATGAGACGTAAACAACGCCGTTTCGAATTAAAGCTGGGACATAGTCTTGTCTTCTATCGCTTTTACTAGATTGGCTAATTATTGGGACCATTATGCCGTTTTCTTTGTGATACATATAATTGGGATGATGAGAATTAACAATGTTATATGTAATGAGTGATTCTGAATTTCTTTGATTGATAAAAGTTTTGATTGATCCATCAATGTCATCTTTGGTTCGCAGCGGGGTTGTTGGTTGGAGTAATACCACATTGTCAACTATAGAATTGCTTAATTTTTCATATTCAGACACAGCGTGACGAACTGTATCAATCATCGGACTAGTATCGGTTGCTAGTTTTTTTGGTCGGATAAATGGTACGGATGCATTCTCATTTTGTGCAACCTTAGCGATTTCTTGCGAATCTGTAGTTACAACTATGTCATCGAGAAATTTTGAGTCATTTGCAACTCTAATTGCATGGGATATTAAAGGTATTCCATTTAATTTCAAAATATTTTTATTTTTCAAACCCTTTGAGCCACCTCTTGCGGGTATAACGCCTAAGTTAAAAGGTTTCACAAATTACTCCATCGATAAAGCATGGTAAAATAAACTAGAAAAGGCCTCTTGCCATAAGTTCTTTTATTGCTTTTTCAACCACAAACTTCTCAGCTTTTTGAATTTCGTTATATGTTGCACCACCTATATGGGGCGTGAGAATTATATTATTGTATTTATTGGCTAGTTTAAATATTTGATTGTTCTTAACATCTTGCTCATTAGCGAGAACATCTGCCGCGTATCCAGCTAAGGAATTATCTTTCAGGGCAGTTACTAAAGACCTTTCATTAATGAGTTCTCCACGTGCAGTGTTAATGATGTAAGCGTTGGTTTTCAGCAGCGAAAATTCTTTTGGACCCAAAATTGGTGGTTCGCCGGGTGCATGTGAGGCATGTAGCATAATGACATCGGATTTAGTTAACAGTTCCTCTAGCTCAACCACTTCATCAACATTTGAACAAGAAACTTGTTTATTAGGATCATATCCCAAAATATACATATCAAAGGCCTTAGCATATTTAGCTGTCAGTTGACCTAGCCT
This sequence comes from uncultured Rhodospirillaceae bacterium, assembly GCA_964639965.1. Lineage (GTDB taxonomy): Bacteria > Pseudomonadota > Alphaproteobacteria > Rhodospirillales > UBA2165 > TMED23. The sequence goes on along the minus strand of CAZXGI010000021.1, from coordinate 23,033 downwards.
TCCAAGTCCTAATATCCCGAGTGTTAGGCCAGATAGGCTGTAACCAAAATATTTATCTCGATTCCATCCACCATTTACGACACACTCATTTCCCGCAGATATTTTTCTTATTAAAGATAATAATAATCCAAACGCTAGTTCAGCTGTTGACGAAATATATTTTAGAAATTCTTTTTCTCCTCTCAAAGAGACCACTTTTATAAGTCGCTTGGAGCAGCCCTCTAAATCGATATGATTTAATCCAGTGGTTGCACTTATAATTATTTTTAGATTTGGAGCGCTGTTTAATATATCTTGGTCAATCATGTGCTTAAGCCTGACCATGATTATATCGGCTTCTTTAACTGACTTTTTAAATTCAATTCGGGTGTTATAGGGTCCATAATGAATTTCACCAACCTGACTTAACCGATCTCTTAGGCTATCTAGTTGCCCAAAAGGTTCACTTATAATAATTTTCAAATTCTTCATACGGATGCATTTTTGTTCGTTAACTAGTCGTTTCTAATTAATATCACAATCACGTTAGAATAAATTTTTTGGAGAAATAACGTTCTTTTCTAACCTTGATTAATATACTTATTATTGGGGCCTCATTGATAATAAATTACTTTGAGTCCATCAGGTATTTTTCAACTTCTTGGATATCTTCCTCGGTATCTATACTAATTGCTAGATCTTCAATAATATAAGCTCCCGTCCTAAACCCCATTTTATTTTTCTGCTCTAAAATACATTCACGAGAGAATACATAGGCTACACCATTACAGTGATAAGTTGGATCTAACTGCTGTCGTGCAACAATTGTTTTACCTCCCATGCTGAAATAATCGAGACATTTATTTTCCCTAATTATGAACTGTTTTAACGGGTGGAAAGTTAGATCTGTTTTAGAAATAGTCCAAACTGCGTCCCAATTACCATCGTTAAAATAATTTAGTGTTTTTAGCAGTTGAGTAGGCGTTCGTAGAGGTGATGTTGGTTGAATCATCATAATGATGTCATATTTTTTGCCATCAATTTTTTCGGTTTCTAATAACGCATGATTTAAAACCTCCCAATCACTAACCAGGTCACCAGAGAGTTCTCGGGGTCTTATAAATGGTGCTGCTAATCCAGATGACTCAGCTGCTAACTTAATTTGACCGTGATCAGTTGAAACCACCATCCTATCAATTTCGGGAATTTGTTTTAAACAATTTCCAGCAATAGCGACTAATGGCACCCCATTTATTTTTCTTAGATTTTTTAGTTTTAATCCTTTACTTCCGCCACGAGCCGGGACAATTGCAATTACTGATTTATTTGAAATCATAAAATTATTTTATTGTCTATTGATAGTATTTGTTGAGACCTAAACGTGTATTATGGCAGTTTCTTCAGCATTAGGTATTAGATTACCTTGAGCTGTAATGTCTACCTCGGGAAAGTTAAAGAAGGTAGCTTTATATTCGTCGCTGAGACTTTTCCATAAGGCGTCACCCTCTTTAGTTAATTGCTCAGCTTTTTTTATTTCATTCCACCGCTTTTTTGGGAACCGAACGTACATCGCAAAGGTCCTTTTCAGCCCTATTAATTGTTCGGACGTATAATTTGGCAATGTCATCACTGTATTTTCCGAATTAGCTGGACAAAGTGTTCCACTATCTAAGTAACCAGCTTTTTCGCAGATTGGTCTCAAAGGTGTTCCCATATAAGGTTGAAAGATGGAGCAACTCATTTGGTCAGCCATAAATTTTCTGTTTAATTCAATCGTATCAAATGTTAGCTCCCTTGTTTCCCCAGGAAATCCAATAATATTATTCACGGTAAACGGAATCCCAAGTTCGCGAGGTATTTTAAGAGCAGCGATCGCTACTTCATTAGAGTATTTTCGGTGAACAGTTTTTGCTCGAAATTCTTCATTACCATGCTCCATGCCAAACGCCATAAAATGTAGTCCCACATCTTTTAATTTTCTGACCCGTTCTTTGGTAACTGTTTCGACCCGTGTTTGGCACCAAAATGGCAGTCCAATATCTTTATACATTTCACAAAATTCATCTATTTCTTTTTCCGACCATGCAAAAAAGGTATCTGCCCAGAAATAGACGTATTCCATATTTAACTTATCTCTAAAGTATAAAAGATCCGTCCTTATTTTTTCAAAGGAGCGCTTTCTAAAATACGATTTTCCTGTCTCTTTTGAGTAGAAAGTATTTTGTGCAGGGGAATTACAAAAACTACATGTATATGGACATCCTCTATGTGTTTCGACGGGTATCATTTTATATAATTGCCCATACATTGGGCGATAGAATTGTTCATCCTCAAATATTTCAAAATCGGGGGCTGGTAGCGAATTAACATCTACAGGGTTAGTAATTGAGTTTTTGATTATTTCTCCGTTTGAGTCTTTTAACCATAGATTTGTCACATCATGGTAGTTTTCTCCATTTTCGATTCGATTGCATAGGTCAATCAAGCAATTTTCACCTTCTCCCACGCAAACCATATCCACTTCAGGGAAGCTTAAGGCGTGTTCGGGAGCAAATGTTGGGTATACACCACCAAAAATAGTTGGGATTTTATAAGATTTAATTTTACCTAAAAGCTGTGTTGCAAGTAAGAACGTACTTTCGGTTACGGTAACGGCTATCAAATCTGGTTTGAATTCTTTGATTTTTTGTTTCAGTCCGTCGGTTGCTTTGACGTGTTTTTTAATTAATTCCGCTTTTGATTCATAGGGACGGACCAGAAGATTCTGTACATTACCTTTGAAGTCTTTCACATTTATATAATCATCTGCGTCTAAATCATAGGTTGTTGAGTCAAATAGATCTACTATGAAGCCTTTCTCTTTTAATATAGAAGAGAAGATAGCAATCGCTGGTGGAACCAAAGATTCCATTCTTTGGTTTGGGTAAAACAATAAAATTTTTGTATTTTTCATAATAAGTTTTCTTTTTAGTTTTTATAGAGTCATTTGTACACAGTTAAATATTATTTGATGGCAAGAAATCCTTCAAAACAGACATATTTTGAAATCGACATGACGTCAATAAAGCCAGCTCTTTTCATAAGATCTATATTCCCTTGAGTAGAGAATGGTTCTAAAACACCTTTCAAACTTCTGGACTTCCCCAAAATCTCATCAGCACTATACCCGTTTCCAAGCTTGAATTCTGAATATAGTTGAGTGGCAATGTCTTGAAAACGCGCATCTGGTGCACGTACTTTCTCAAATAAGACTAGAGCTCCTCCCCATTCTAACTTATCAAAAATAGTTTGAAAGAGTTGTTGGCGTTGGGAAACAGAGATAAATTGCATACAATAATAGGAAATAAACATAGACGCTGTTTCATATTCAACGTCGAAAAGATCTTCATGTAAAATTTCAATATTTTTGATTGATTTGGTTCGGTCTTTTGCAAGCTTAGCCATATTTTCTTCTTTTTCTACGCCGATAAATTTGATTTCTCGATCTTTATTATGAGTAGCCATTTTTTTTATTAATGACCCCGTCGAGCATCCTAACTCATAACACGTTGAACCCTCAGATAGAAAGAAATCTCCAACTTTTGCGCAAAGATCATGCCCCTCATAATATTGTGGTATTGACTTTTCGGCGTGTGTATCAAAGTGTTTTGCTACATCACCACCGAAGCTCCATTGTGCATTTTTCGCAACTATGTTATCGCCTACGGCTTTATTAACCACTTTCAACTCTCCTTTTTTTCAAAAATATTAAGAATTTCCGTTACATTAAAATTTTGCGTGGTAAAAAATAATAAAGGCTTCAAATGAGCCACGATGTCTGGCTATGTTCTATAATAAACGTGGTTGTGTATTAGCCAAAATGATTTAATCATAGATATTTCTATATTTTCCCTAAGTAGATCTCAGAAATAAAATTTTCATTACTTTCAAAAAATGTTCGATGGAAGATTTCGAGATTTATTATTTTGAAAAGATCTTTATAAGAATGTATTTTCTTCCGGCCCAGAACTTCAAAAATTCGAAATTGATTTAAGTTCCATAATTCTTCTATTGAAATGGCTTTGGAAAAGTTTCTAGTACCTTCTTTTGATACATTCATAAAATTTCCAATCAATTTATTAGCCAATTGTCGTAACAAAAACTTATTTGGCATGCCATCCCGACTAGAAATATTAAATTTCTTTTTTATTGGTAGATTTACTACCCACTTAACCAGATCTATATCAAGCATTGGATTTCGCAGTTCCACCGATTCCATCATTGAATAGGCATCGCTGTGCGGAAGGTTGCATATTTGGAGAAAAATCGCAGTGTCTTCGATCAAATGAGCTTGCGCAAATCGTTCGAATTTATCTTCGATTGCAACTAGATGTTGATAGATAGTATTTCGTTCTGTTTCCAGATAATTTTGATAGTATTGAGTGATATTTTCTGAAAAATATGGGCTCATTTTATTTATTTCAAGAATACTATTTTGATAATTCCCTGTTTTACGAAAGTTTACGAAGTCATTAGTTTGTTCATTATAACCTGCGAAGAATTCATCAACGCAATCTCCCCCTAAAAGGACGGCTATATTATTTTTTTTTGCCAGCTTGCACAAATTTCCCATGGGCCCCCCCCCTCCCCAGCGTGATGGAGCGTGCGAATAATATATGAAACGCTTCAGGTCTTTTACGTAGTTCTCTGAACTGTCGGTTCTATCAAGTGTTTTTGCTGGTCTTATAGAAAGAATTTTAGGGACAATACTAGACGGTATATTTTCAATTCCAGGGGAAAATTTGGTCAGGGTTGTAAAGTCAATTTTTAAGTCTTTGGCCAACCAAAAAACGAGTGAAGAGTCTATCCCTCCACTTAGTAATATACCTATTTCTCTATCACTCACGAAATGTCTAGTAACTGCGGTGCGAATTAGGTTCTCTAATTCTTCGAGATCATCTTCAACTGGGGTGTTTCTTAGGTGGTGTGCTACATTTTCATCATAAAGAGATATGGGGTGAAAATATGATAATTTTGAAATTTTATTATTTTTGAATTCCAGGGTATGTCCGGCTTTCAGCGTTTTGATTTTTTGAAAAAAAGTCTCTTCGGGATGTATTATTCCTCGAGTACATAAGTATGTAATATAGGCGTCTTTATTTGGTTTGAGGGGTGGTCCAAGCTCACTAATTGCCCGTATATCAGAAGCTATAATAAAAATATTTTGGTCTTGATAATAATACAAGGGTTTTTGCCCAAAATGATCCCGAGCGGCTTTAATTATTCCTTTTTCTATATTTATAAAAACAAAAGCGAACATTCCTCTGATAATTTTGAGTGTTTTATCAACACCAAAATTTATCAGGGAAAGTAATAATGTTTTAGTATCAGAGTTACTGTCACATGTGACCCCAACTCTTTTAAGCTCGGCCTGAATTTCGCGAAAATTATATATTTCACCATTAAGTAATAAGAGATGATTTTTATCATCAGACCACATGGGTTGATTTGCGTTCTTACCTAAATCAAGTATGGACAAACGCGTATGGCCAACAACAATATTGTCAACTCTCTCCCAAGTTTGGAAGTCTGGTCCACGATGGTGAATAGCTTTCATCGCCTGCCTTGCTTCTGGCCCACTTAGAGGGTTTTTGTTGGTGATTGATAAAAATAGGCCGCACATATTTTTTGAGTTTTACTTTTTGTATTTAAATTTAATTTTTTTTAAAAACAATATGATACATTCCAGAATAAAGTTCTTCGGTTGAAATATCCGGATAGTTTTCTGAAACCTTCTTCCAGAAACCATTTATTTTATTTGTGTATGGTGCAACCTTGCTAATAAACCGAGCCGGTTCAGCCACAATACTTATGGGGAAAAGTCCAAATTTTTGGGCAATTTTTAACATCTCAGATACAGAATGGCGTGGATAACTCAAGGCTGAGTAATAAAATTCCTTCATTTTTTGTGCCCGATCGGAATGAAATTTTTCGACATATTTATTGTATTCTTCATCTTTTAAAATTACATGTCCCCAAGGTATCCAGGTCGACGCATACCGATGGGCACCTAAATATGAGAAGAAAGACCTATGTTTTAGATATACTACGCTATTATTTTTACACGCATTCCCTAGATTTTTGAAAACTAAAGGCCAATCATTTACATGCTCAATAGCTTTACAATATATAATATCGAATTGCCTGTTTAATTCGCTTAGTTCATGGGCACCCTTTTGTATAAATTCAAATTTCTTACTAGGCTGTGGATCAACTTTTATTTTGGAAGGTCTTAAGGCGAATGCTTCAAATCCAACTAGATCCATATAATTTTTAAAATCAATTGCTTCGCTACAATTTTTTTTCAAAAACTGGATCATTTCTTGGAAGGCTTCTGTTCTATCGTGTTGGTTCCAACTAGATAAATGCTCCCCATCAAGGTAAGGATCGGCACCAACCGCTGATTCAAGGTCACTTAGCTCCAGAAGTAAACTCGGAATCATCGCATTTCCCGTGCCTAAATCAAGTAAGTTTTTTCCTTTTAATTCTATCCCTAGTGACTGAAAGAGACTTAATATTTGATGGGCTTGAAGAAGAATGCGACCTTTCTGTCGTTCATTTAGTGCTCCTGATGGTGGGTGATCGTAGTATTTGGTGCCTTTAGTGGACGGGGAGAGAAAATCAGTTAAATATTTTTCCTTAACTTCCAACAACTCTCCAGAGTTTAGTCTAAATTTTGTCATTTATTGTTAACTAATTTTATTTGTTCTTTAAAATATTTTAGATATTGGGTTTTCGTATGTACTTCATTGAGTCGTCGGAAGGTAATCCGTTCTCAATTGTCTTAAGTGCAGATAGAATTCTATTTGTTGCAGTTTTTGTTCCTTGTCGCGCTGCGAACTGTGAATAAGCTCGTGCTTCTTCAGCGATAGAATCCGTGTTAATTTTTTTAAGTAACTCAGATACATTTGGAATAAATTGATTGATAGTATTACACCCAACGAACCAATCTGAATGGTGTAACATGTAACAATGTAATTCGTAAGCTACTAAGGACCAGTCAAAATCCGCGTGGCCTTCGTGATGGTATCCAAGCCCTAAAACCGGCAAGCCGTGGACTGCAGCTTCTAAGGTCATAGTAGAATAGGGGGATATCATGCCATCAGCGGCATTCAAAAGCAGGGAATAAAATTCTAATGAAGTTGTTTCTTTATCATCATCGGGAGCAAAAATAACATTCTCACCAGAGGGTGTAAACTTATCGGTGAGCCTGCGCTCAAGCCTTCCAGGATGGGGTCGATACATTATAATAAGATCTTGAGGGAGTTTTTTATTGGAAAAAGCCTCCTCAAGCAACTGCAAAGCAGATGTCTCATGAAAAGGGATACCCGAACCACAAAATAATAATATTCTCGAGGATATTGGAATGCCAAGCTTTTCTCTAGCACTGGTCTTATTTATTGGATTTCTATATTTTTCAAACCGTAGTGTTCCGGTTACAAAAATCCGATCCAACCTGATATTCTGTCTTATTGCAAGGTGCAGGAAACTTTGTTCTCCCCAGGTTCCTATATAATCGGGTGTTTCTTGGATTGATTTTGAAGCTATATTATCCCAGTTACCTTGAAGAGCAAAAACAGACATCCTTTCTTTTCTTGCATTACGGATTACATCGTCGGTAAATAAACCCTCTGTTCCCCAGTACAAAAGAATAATAGTATTTTCTGGGGACCCACCGTATAAATTAGGGCATGTGATCCTTAGGAAAAATTTTAACAGGCTGCCTAATGGTAGGTGTATTCCAAGTAGTGTGCAGGTCAAAATAATTTTCCGCGAGAATCGTCCGGTGTTTACTAAGGAGCGATAAAGTCGATGATGTCGAGCACGAGAAAATCGACGTTTTTTGTGGAAATGTAGAAGACCCTTACTAATTATGTATAAAAGGAAACGAGTTTTTGATATTTGCGGATAAACACTAATAGAGTTATTTAGGTGTTTCATCTGTTCCAACTGGACATTTTTATAAACCAGAAAGCTTACATCGTATTGAGCCATTAATTGTTCAAGGCAACCACTAGATTCTAAATCTCTCAGGAATGCTGGGGTATTAAATACGATACTTAGATGTTGTTTTTTATTTCTTATTAGCAAGGGTTTATTTGTCTAGTTTTTTAAATTCAGTTTTTATTTAGTATAATGAATTCCGTTAACCTTAACAGTTAATCATATTATCCATTTATCTGAAAACGCCCCCAATGATCAACAATAGTTTTTCGTTGTTCACGTTTCATGACGTTAATTTTGGGGTCTTTATAAATGGAGTCACTATTTATGTGTGTGGATGATATTTCCTCAAAAATTACACCAGTCTCAGTAGAAAAGTCATGCCACACCCCGGGCAAAATTGTAACCAATTCCCCGGGGTTTAATGTCCGTTTATGACCATCAATCGTTGTTATTAATTTTCCATAAAGGACTTGAAATGACTCTTCTTTTTTATCATGAAGATGCATGGGGTGGTACTGTCCAGGTAGTTGTATAATTAATTTCTTACAGTAACCCCGATTAACGCAAGTAATTAATACCGCTCCTGTTTTTAGGAAATTCTTAATTCCGTAATGATGGGAATACTCAACCTCAAATTCACTATTCAGTGCGATCCTTGCTTCATTTAACATCGCCTTAACCTCGTGAACAGCTGATTTTAAACTTTGATAATCTGGACTTTTTGGAATAATGCAATCTTTTTTAAACAGCGCCGTATCAACTGAAAGTTTGTTTTTTAAGACAATACCTTCTTTCCAATTACCACTTGGAATTTGCCCTTCCGACCAAGGCATTGCGAAATAGACGTCATCCCTTGTTAATTCGTGACCTGCTTCAAGTGACCTTCGTACAAAAATACCACGCTGCAAAGATTGTATTGCGTTAATTTCTTCTTGTGGCGAAGGTTGTCTTAGCTCTTCCCCGCATAGTGTTTGTGCTTCTTTATAACTACTCAGCCAATTATTAATTTGTGCTGGGGTAGAGGAGTAGGCATTCAATTTAATGTTGTCAGTTTCAATACCTACATGGCGCTCAAACATGTCAGCACCTTTCGCTAATGCGATTTGAATTGCGTTCAGGTTATCAGGGTCTTCGTGTGTTGACCAACCTATGACAGTCCCAGGGTACCTATTCTTAAGAAAATTGATATGTGAAAGATTGCATATTTCGTTTGGTGTTGGATATACAGAAACGCAGTGCATTATCGCAAAGTCTACTCCGCGATGAGTAAAAAAACTAACTATATCATCAATTTGTTTTAACGAAATCCCACCCGTTGAGAATATTACGGGCAAACCAGATAACGCAACGCTCTCAATTAATGGCCAGTCCATTGCTGAACAGCTTGCTATTTTTATAAGAGTAAAACCAAGGTCTTTTATAACTTCAACGGATTCTTCGTCAAATGGCGTACACATTGAAATTAAATTTTTGTCGTTAACTTTATCTAATAAAATTTTATATTCATCAGTTTCAAGGCGAGTGGATTGAAATCGAGTTAAATGCTTGTTTTCACTTTCGTTTCTCAAGACTGGGTGCAGAAACGTATCTAACTGTCGAAATTGGAATTTCATAACTCCTTTGACATTGTGATTTGATGAGATTGTTCCAATCTCATCAATAATTCTCAACGCATGGTTGACATCACCTTGATGGTTATTTGCAAGGTCATAAACAAATAATTTCTTAAAATTGAAGTTTTGAATCATACACATTCTCCAAAGAAGCTTCTAATTGTGCGATTTGAATTTTTTGGTGGTGGTTCTGTTGCTCGATTGAAAGGATCAGCCCATATAAAGCGGCAACCAGTCGTATCTGCTGATGTTGCATCATCCGTGCCATTACCAATAACAAGAATATCACGTGACTGAGCAGAGTTTTGATTCATTATCAATTTAAGATTTTGAATCTTTGAACGTGGTAAACCTAAAATATCGTCGAAATTAACATCCCATTTCAAAGCGGAGATTGTTTCTTTCAGATAAATTTTAGGAGTAGCTGAATTTATATATAATTTTATTTTCTTATTCTTTAGGCATTCTAATATTTCCGGTATACCTGGTGCTTTGGGGAAATCCGGTAATGCCCTTGCTAGTTCTATTGAATATGCATTAACCATTTGCATAAAATTTAAGGGTGGGTTTGAAAACTTTGCAATTCGTTTGAAAATGGCGAATCTGTCACCACCGTCTGCGATTGATTTTGCCACTATATCCCTATTAACATTAAATACTTTTGATACAGAAAAAAAAAATTCTTCTTTAAATATATCCGAGTCGATCAGGGTGCCATCAAAATCAAATACTATTATTTTTTCCTCACATAAAGACTTTAACATTATATATGTACCTATATCATGAGACTGGAATTTTCGACAGCGCTTCAAGATTATAATTTTTGTTATAATCAATATAAATTCTTTGTCCTCTTTCAGCGTGCGATAAATGTGCGGCAGCTAAAATCATCATAACTTCAACAGCGCGTTCCGCATATAATGGTGAGTTTAAGTTATCATCTTTAATTAAATTTTCTATGTGCTTA
>CAZXGI010000021.1:1018-12478 GCA_964639965.1 uncultured Rhodospirillaceae bacterium | reverse complement strand
CGAATAAAATCGTCTGGCCGGGTTTTAACAATTTCGTGACACTGGTTTTTTTCGAGGTTAATTTGTGAAAGAACAGCATCTTTATTAGTTTCATAACCACCAATCCATTCGACTGCTCCACAGCTTCCTTGGGCCCGCCCCCATTTTCGTGTTGGTTTTGTTACGACATCTTGAACGACCCGTCCAATAAATCCAGATGTCGTTCTAAGGTTGAGGAAACATAATCGATCATAATTTGCCTTACCTTCACCTATATAATCCATTTGAGCCTGCACCTCGATTATTTTTCCCAACCCTAAAGCATCAGCAAAGGTTTGCCAGAGATGAATTGCATGTGAATGTTCGCCACTGGCGCCTCCACCCCTTTCCCAGAAGCCTAAGTAACTATCGTTTGGGCCAGATAACCAGGGGTGGGCTCTAAAAATTCCTTCCCAATGTTCGCGGAACTCAACGTCCAATGTTTCAATATCCCCAATCTTTTCAGCATAATGTAAAAATAATTCGGCGGCTTCGCCTACGGCGTGATCATAACCGCAAACTATTCTCACATTATTTTCTTTTGCTTTATCTAATAAATCCTGAGCACCCACGAGATTAGGAGTACAAAATGGCTTTTCAACGAGAATTATCTGTGGATTTTCTTCGATCGCTATGCTTGCTAGTTCGACATGAGTATCTGGGGGTGTGCCAATACATATCAAATCATAGGTGCTTTTAGGAATTGACTCACTCAAATACAGTCCGATTTGATTGTCCCATTTTCCATATCTTCCTGGATAAATTTTTGTTTTAGTTCTATTTAGCGCCTCTGGATCAATATCACAAATATCCACAGACCAACCTAGTGAGCGTGAAGCATTAGCTAGATGATTTCCGATGGATCCTGCTCCGTATATTTTAACCTTCATTCTTTAAATACCATTTGTAAATTAGTTTACACATAAAAATAAATTGCCAATAAAGAATACTCAAAAATTTAATTTGTTCATGTTGATTTTTAACGAGACAAAAAGGTTAGGTAATATTTTTTGTATTGTTTAAACACTCTGCAACAAGCCAAGAACGAAGATCCTCCATCCCACATAAAATATTAATGCCATCGCCCAGTGATCTTTTGTTAGCAAGCGCATTAAGTGGATCGTAAAAAACACTTGGTTTGTTAAAATATCTTGCTATGTGAGCGGTAGATGTGAAAGGTGCGGACACAACACACATACTCTCTTGTATTATGCGGTGGGCAGATACTTCTGGCGAAACAACTTGAATTAGCCCCTTCGCTTGGTATTTAGTAATGAAATTACGATAGCTTCTAGTAATACTTTCTTCTTCACGTGACTTGGATTTTATCACAACTTTTAGCCCTAATTGAGTTGCAATATGAATTATATCTTCAATTGATTTCTGTGCGGACCATATATAATAAGGATTCGGATATCCTCTTTCGGCTAAAAGTATATTTCGGATAGGTGAAACGTCGAAAAAAGCGATAGTGTTTTCGTTTAATATACAGGACCTTTTGAGGTCTTCATTATAACCGATAGCACCCATTTTAACGAATTCAGCATTAGTGTGCCCAGCAAATTTTAGGTAATTGCGTTGCGCAGGTCCCCAAATTGCATATGTTGGCCAAGTCATACTTTTTAACCCTACATTTATAGGGCAGTTGCCATAACCAGACGAAGTGAAGGTATAAAAATTAGTTGAAATAAAAACTAACATTATTCTTGATCCATTGGCATGGGCAGCATAAGTCCATAAGGGTCTAATAAGCAAATTTGCACTCGTGTATACGTAGCTTGATGCAAGATCGGTTGATTTGAGTCGTCGGATATAACTATAAAAAATTCTCTCATCCTGTAAAATGGCGCGCCACCATTCACCCATAGTTAAGAATATAAAATCAGAAATGATCCTAGAGAAAAGTTGAAATGTAAAAATAACTCGGTCTAAAATTGTAGGTAGTTTAGGTAATCCATATCTGGAGATTGAGACGTCCGGCGGGCAAACTTTATTATTTTCACGATTTAGTACCACCCATTTCGAGCGTTCCTGCGGTAAATGTGCTGGTGATGAGATAAAGGTTGATAAAAAGTCGTAATTTCTTGGTCCAATGACTTCGCCCATCATATCTGATCTTGGAATAAATATAACAGAATATGGTTCATCAGGAGTGATTACGTTAGTTGTCCAAGTCCAGAAAAGTAATTTAAGCGCCCGAAAGACACCGGCTATGTACATTCTAATTAGACGAATCATCCAGAGTAAATTTGAAGAATACTTTCTTATGGGGACCCCGTTTTCTTGTAATTTTTTTTTCCATGATAGAGGCAGTGAAACTGTTGCCGGCTGCACTATCCCGCCTAGCATTAATGTTAAGTTCGGGAAAATACTTTCTTGTAGTGCAAAAGTACACAGCCTTTGGATAATATTTTTTTCGATCACAGCAGCATCCAAACCAGGTTCAAAATTTTTTAGTTTTTTTTCAGGGATTTCTAATGAGATATTTTCAAACTCTTGCCCAATGGTGAAGGCAGAGAATGGTTCGTCTCCTGCCATTAATGTGTTCCAGGCAACTAGTCTGGTCCGTCGTTTTCTAAACTTTGAACGGTAAAATAATTTCCAAATTAAACCTTTCATATTAAAATAATTTCTATAGAGATCGCGAAAGTTGAATGGATTGAAGGTGCACTTTATGTAAGGTGTAATGCTTTATATTGGTAATGATTGAGAGAGATATGAGTTGTTAAAAAACACAGAGTGCCATGTTTAAATACAAAAAAGAAAAGGTGTTCAAGAGTGTTTTATCATTCAAAAGTTGTAAGAACATTGCATTCGAATGGCTTACTCCCAAATCCCACGCGTATCGATAATATGGCGTTTTAGTAGCTTTTTACGATTGATTTCCTTAAATTCCCGGTGGTCAGTCAATAGAACAATAATATCTGCATTATTCAGACAGCTTTGTAAGTCCAAAAGTTCAACTTGTGAATTGTTGGATATATTCAGGGGTAAAGAATCAATATTAGGTTCTGAAACTAAAATTTTTCCATTAAAATATTTTGACAGAAGTTCTACAATTTTAACTGATGGACTTTCGCGAAGATCGTCAACATCGGCTTTGTAGGACAATCCTAAACAGGCTATTGTGTTTGTGTTTAAATTTTTTGCTGCTTTTATAACTTCATCGGCGACTTTCTTGGGTTTTGAATCATTCACCCGACGTGCTGTTTTAATAAGTAAGGATTCTTTTGGAGCGGAATCTGCTATAAACCATGGATCAACAGCAATACAGTGTCCCCCAACGCCCGGGCCTGGATTCAGAATATCAACACGAGGGTGCCTGTTTGCTAATTGAATCATTTCCCAGACGTCAATATTAAGTTTTCCGCAAATGGAGGATAATTCATTTGCATAGGCAATATTAATATCCCGATAGGCATTTTCTGCTAATTTAATTAATTCTGCCGTGCGAGCATTTGTCAAGAAACACTCACCATTAGTGAACAACTTATAAAGCGCCACAGCCGCATTTCCACAAGATGGTGTGAGGCCACCCACCACTCTATCATTTTCAATAAGTTCAGTTAGTATTTGACCAGGAAGTACCCTTTCCGGACTATATGCTACAGCAATATCGCTATAACTTTTAGAGCCAGATTTTGGAAAGGTAAGATCCTCGCGTTCAATTTCAAGCCATTTTGCTAAAAGTTCTGTTGTGCCGACTGGTGAGGTGGATTCAATAATTATTAAATTACCTCTCTCCAGAACTGGTGCTATTGTCCGAGCAGCAGCTTTTAAATGAGAAGTATTTGGCGTTTTATCGTTGTTCAAGGGTGTAGGTACGGCAATCACAAATGCATCCGCTTTTTCAGTTTTTGTCGTAGCTTGAAGTTTACCCGATTTTATAACCCTTTTTACAAGAGTATTGAGACCTGGTTCCAGAAGTTGAACTTCTCCCCGATTTACTCTCTCGACCACATCGCTGTTAATGTCGATTCCAATTACGTTAATCCCCTTATCTGCGATTACGGCTGCTGTTGGCAGACCAACATAACCAAGCCCAATGATAGAAATTTTATTGAAGGAAACTTTCAAAAATAAACTCCGGTTAAAAGTGGCTTCTGATGGTGCATATAATTTTTTCTCGGTACGGCATATTTAAAATGGACACCTGCCATTAAAACAAAGTCATTTTGGATGTAACAAAACCGCTTTCATTAAAATTCTGACTTATTGCCATGTTTTCAATTATTTCGCCCCCATTTACCCACATATATTTGACGGAGCTCCTTTTCTTTGTCGGATAGGCCAGGATTTGGTATGCCAGTCATTTTGTGACACAGAGAAATCCAGTCTGAAATTTCTTCAAAAACGGATGGATCACCGGATATTTCTTGATCCTTTCCGGGTAATTGCTGTGAGAGTGTGAAATGTTTTTCAATTAATTCGGCACCTCTTGCTATAGCAAGCATCGCCGCTTTTGCACCCATTGTGTGGTCTGAGAAGCCAACCCTTACACCTTGATCTTTCAACCAATCCATTCTTGACAAATTGACTTGGTTCGGCGGTGTAGGATAAAGAGAAATGCAATGGAGAAAAACTACGTCGTGGCCTCTAGTTGCATCAATCGTTTTTATAATTTCATTATTGAGCGTCATACCGGTAGATATGATTAAACGAGGAAAATTTTTCATTAATTTTTCTATCATCTTAATAGAACCACAATCTGGACTAGCAACTTTTATCTCGTCAAGATCAAGTGACCTTAGAAAATCTATCCGCTCATAGTCAAAACAAGTGGTAAGAAAATTTAAATTCTTTTTATTACAATATTCTATCAACTCTATATGCTGTTTATTGGATAATTCAGTTTGTTGATGACGTTTGAGCGTTTTATCGTAGTTGATAAAATCTCTTGTGAGTTTTTCTGCGCGCCATGATTGGAACTTTACAGTATCCGCTCCCGCATCGGCTGCAGCATCAATCATGGCTTTTGCAATAGACATATCTCCCATGTGATTTGCCCCTATTTCGGCAATTAGGCGAGGGATTGATTGCTTATTCATACTTAACTTTCAAAATAGATTTAATAAATATAGAAATTTATTTTCCTAAAAAAAACGAAAAAATATGCCAAGCATTTTTATGATACAGTCTAATTATCAAAGTGTTAATTAATGTTATAAACTCTGAAGTAAATTTAATTCTTATTCTTGATTCGAAATATATAGACAGCAACGATCATAATCATTATCTGAATCTTTTTCTGCAATATGTGAATACCCAGCAGATAAAAATGTTCGCCTAGAAATATTGTTACTTTCATAAACGCTTGCTTGGATTTTTTTTAGATTTAAGGTTTTATGACCAATATTAGTTAGCGTTGAAATTGATTTTTTACCCCAGCCTTGCCCCCAGTAACTTTTGTCAAAAATTGATAACCCAATCCAACCAGAGGACCTAACCCAATCAATATTGTGGAGGCGGAAAGTCCCTCGTAGCTCATCACTAATAAAAAGCCCCAGCAATAAATCGGTAGCACTTTCATGATTAGCTTTAACATAATTTTTGACAG
Source organism: uncultured Rhodospirillaceae bacterium (assembly GCA_964639965.1). Taxonomy (GTDB): domain Bacteria; phylum Pseudomonadota; class Alphaproteobacteria; order Rhodospirillales; family UBA2165; genus TMED23. The sequence goes on along the minus strand of CAZXGI010000021.1, from coordinate 6,903 downwards.
TTATGAATGTTTGGATGTGTTCTCTTGATCCAGTCATAAACTTATTTACTTCTGGATCATTAAGGCCATCAATATAGATGCTGTTTATATCAGATTCCATTACCGAACGCATGTGAGCACCACCCTCTATCTCAATTAATAGGGATTGTTTTATTTTTTCTAATTGGTTGGACAATGAACATATATTTTTATTGTTGATTGGAATTATTACAGTACAATGTAGGACATGTTTATTTCGAAAGGAAACTTTTGAATTTTGATTTCCTTTAAACTAAATTGTTCCAGTAGTGCTCGTGTTTCACCTGGCCATAATGGATGGTTTATTTCATCAAAACAGACGATGCTACCCTTTGAGCATCGTGGAAGAAAGACTTCCAGTGCTTTTTTTGTTGGTTCATATAGGTCGAAATCTAAATACATTAGGGAAACAAGTACATGAGGGTGATCTTTTATAAATTTTTCGCTCGTCTCCAAGAAGTTACCCTTAATAAGCGAAATCTTGGGAAATTGAGGTAGCAGACGATTGAGGTCAAATAAGTTTGCGCAATCTAGGAGTTCCTCATAACTCTCTGATTTTACGTCCCCTTCATGCCAATCAAGTGATATTGAGCTATCCAGATCTTTTTCATGAACACTTGGGAATCCATCAAATGTATCGAACCCATAGACATGTCTAAATGCGCCAGCTACGGGTTCCATAATAGAAGAGATTTGGGCCCAACTCATCAGCCCTTGGCCTTCCCGAACACCACATTCGAGAATGCAACCCTGAATATTTGAAACCATCTTGAATAACTCAAATCGGCCTAAAAATCGTGTTATCTCTTGTCTAAGTGCGTATTTGGCAAAGTAATTTGCAATATATTGAGCCGACTCTTTTTTTAATAATTTTTGTAGGTGAGCCTCCATATTTTCGCGATGTTGCTTGTCCAACGGAGTTGCATATGACCGTTTTGCTGCGTCATTCATGTGGTATTTTCCTCTCAATTAAATTAAAATATTTTTCACAGTAATGGAAAAAATTTTACCGGGTAAGCAAATTTAATAAAGTCGACCTCTACTTTTGTTAGCTTCTTAGTGTATAAACGGTCCAATATAGCAAACCAAGATGCGTCACTTTCTTGAAAATCGCTTTTCGACTCAACTAATCTAATGGCACCTTTTCGGTGCTCAGGATTTTCTGTGTGAAACTGGTTCAGAAGATCATGGGCATGCTTCATTTTTTGTTTATCACTAACTTCTTCAAACTGAGGTCCTACTTTTTCGGTGATATCGACCGCCGGAGATCCTCCATAAACTCTATTTTGGCGCATTGGATGCGTTATGACCGCTCCAACCATAGCCATGCTCATGGGTTCCACTGTTGTTGGAGAAACAATCACATGACCGACAAACCACGCATCATCGCCAATTACTAGCTCACCCTTCGAGTCCCAACGGCAGCCTTGGAGTATGTCGCCATGTCGTATATGGGTCCATAGTTGACTATATGCACCAATACCAACACCGTTTCCAATCGAAATAGGTGCTGTGGGGTCTAGTATCACATTTTGGCCGATCCAGACCGAATGTCCAATGTGAATTGGTGCATCACCATTTATCAAACAGTGATTATTTAGAGTTAAGTAGTCGCCTGTTATTAGTTCACTTACAAAAATCCGACAGTCATCATCTATTCGGCAATTATCACCAATAATGATACGTTCAGCTTTTTTCCCAAAGCGGCCTGTAATTTTTACTCGCTCTCCAATGTAGCAGTTTTTACCAATTATGATTTCATGGGCGTCAATTTTATCTTCTATTTTCAATTCAATTTCCTTGCTATCAGAATTAATTCTCGACCCATTTCCAACTCTGCCATTGAGTCAAAAAATTTCCAAAATAAGGATTTATTTTTTAACAATTCTTTTTCAAAATTTACTCGTTCAGTATGGCAGGCCGCGCCCAGTTCCGGTTTGCTCAAGTAGTTGCGACCCGATAGTAGAAAAAACTCCATGGGAAAATCAACAGTGATGTGAACTACCTCGAAACCAGTACCCTCAACAAGAGCTCGGAGTGTTTGGGCATTAAAATATGAAAGATGCAGCGGGGGACCCAGAAAATAGGGTGGGTCAATATTGTCACCCAATATAATCTTTTGGAGTGGATTAAATTCATTTGGAACTCGTATCAGTATATATCCCGTCTCATTATTGAGGCAAGGTTTTAAATTTTTGAGGAATAATGCTGGATCAGAAATATGTTCCAGCATATTGATTAGAATAATCAGGTCGTGAGGCGGCATACCTAATAGTTTTTCTGGCGTAAAAAATTCATTATGCACGTTTAGTCCCATTTTTTTGCAAATTTCAAAATCGGGGGTGCTGGGCTCATAACCTATGACTTTATGACCATTTTTCTGGAGTTTTTTGAGCAAAGAGCCAGTTCCGCAACCTACCTCGCATATTTGCGACCCTTCGCGAAGGATATTGGTCCTGTCTTCTAGCAAACTAAGAAAACGGTAGTCATCGTAAATAGGAGATGGATTATCATATTTTTCATATAAAACTTTTAATTCATCCGGTGATGGCCATGGATCAGTTCGCAAAAAGCCAAAATCCGGATCTTTTCGCATTACATAAATTTTACCGTTATATTGTGAGGTTACCACATATTTTTTATCTGAGATGGTATGGGCGTCCTTTTGTTAAATTCTCAAAAATGATAATACAAGGTACGCGTCGGCGTGGTATTCGTTTGGTTCTCTAAAAAATTCAATTCGATGGCCTGAGTCTAACATATTGAAATCCTCGTAACCCAAAAGCCATTCAAGCATTGTATCATGATCAAGCGAAAGTTTAAGATATTGGCCAGTAACTATTTTCCCTCTCTCTACTTCATGAATTTCTGGCGTATCCAACCTAATTCTAAATAAGTTATTTTCAGTATTTATATCGAGATATATTGTGTATTCGAGAAACTTATCAACTTGTGTTTGCCGCCCCCACATATTTTTTCGAGCGATTTTAAGCAGTCCAGAAAAAGATTTTATCGGGCGAGTGGTATTAATAACACGTTTTATTGGTCGCTTACTGAGTTCACGGTAATAATCGGCAAGCTCATCATTGTTGAAAACATGATAATTCCCACCTTTAATTTTTCCCGTTTTTAAATCAACCTCCATGCCGCATTGCATTGGTAAGATTTGACTCTCGGAACGTCCATGTCGATTATAATATGTTTTTAAATCCATCATATTTGTTCGGCGTGGCTGATCCCAATTAACTCGCTCTGCCAGCGGCCCTCGTATGGCGTATCCCCCGGCTACTGGAATTGCGATATTTGGTTTAAGAACATCAACTGCGCGAGTAAATTTAGAAGCTGTATCGATTTGAATTTCTTTAATTATTTCAATACGCTCATCTTTATCGAGGTTAGTGTACATCGCAGGATAAGCCCCAGCTGCGTTTGCGGGCAGCATGGCCAGGTCAATATTTAGATATCGACTGGCAATATCGATACAAAAATCATGGTTAGGTTCATTATCATTGCAATTTAATATACAACTATCGTTTTTTAAAAAAAGAATTGAACTATCAATGAATTGAGCACCTGGGTGATCAAAAGTAGCACCAAAAGTCTCAACCCGCAGATCGTATCCAACATTTATTAATTGGCCTTCAGGAATTTTGATAATATTTCTATAAAAATGTCGTTTCAGATAAGCTTCTAGGAAGTTAGGGTCGCGGTCAATGATGAGAACAGGTGTTTTGGTATCTAGTGATAAAAGTGTTTCTTCCTCGCAATGATCCGAATGAATATGTGATATGTAAATAATATCTGGCTTTGGAATATCATCAATCGAAATATTATTTGGCGGAAAATGCTCCCAAGCACCGGCAACGGATGGTCCCACAATCCATGGGTCGCATAGGATGTGCAAGTCCTGCCAAAATAGAGAATAAGTGGCGTTGTTATAATATTTAACTTTCAATTGATTGGTTCTATATCAAAAATGTTTTTAGTTACATAACGACAAATAATTAGGGGTTAATATGAGATGTTACGCGATCTACACCTTGACCATCACAAACCCTGAAAGCTGCTTCACTCATCGTTTTTATTAGGGATGAGTCGCCAATTAAATTTTCAGTAGCTTCAAGGAGATCTGTGGTCCAGTCTAAGCGGTTATAATCGATATAGATAGAAGCCCCTAGTTCTGTAAGTCGCTTAGCGGTTCGTATTTGGTTATCTGCCAACGATAAAATTATTGTTGGTAAACCAACACAGCAACGCTCCCATGACATTGCACCGCTTGCACCGATTGCTATATCAGCTTTAGACATCAGGTTTATAAGATTCGGAGGGTTTTGGTGAAGCTCACAGGGCATAGGAAAATTTCTGATAATATTTTTTAGATCATCAAAGTGAGGGTATAACCTGGAAATAACAATATCAATGTGCACCTTAAGATGTGAACGTTTAATCAAATTTACAACTTTTTTTGTTATGTTTTTGGGATCTCCCCCACCAAAACAAATTAAAATACGGCGGGGATTATTTTTATAGAATTTTGTTGTTCCCATTTTTTTTCGGAAAAACTTAAACTCTTTCCTCAGCATCGCGTATTTTACTCCTGTTAAAATTTGACAGTTTTGCGGTACATGTTTTTTATAGTCTTCGTCAGAACTGCCAATATTTTGATTGAGTAAAATATCGCAATCGTGGGTTATGTCATATAGATCGGTGATAGTCATTATTTTTTTTGCCCATTTGCGGCAATCGTGTTCAAATTTGAATCCGCGCTGGTAATGGTCAACGATCAGCAGTGCTTTTGAACCCCCGAAAGTAGATCCCAATTCGATAGCTTCATTCTCAATATTTCCTGTCAGGTGGATATGTCGATTTCGATATTTGTTAAATAGAGCCATATCGCCAATATCTGCGTCCCTCGTCGCCATATAACATTTATAACCCCGGTATTCCAATGTATCCGCTAAAGTCAAACACCGCATCGCGTGGCCAGCGCCAATTTTCGATGAAATATCAAAACGAAAAATAACCGGTGGATATTTAATTGAAACTCCTGAACACTGGTTTAATTGAAGGTCCCATTAAAAGCTCACCAACACCACCGTTATCTAATGCCCGACAATAAATGGTGCAAGCATGGTCAAACGCTTCTTCGGTGAATTCGATTTCGGTTATCCCATGAGAAGGTGTTAAGACAAATACGCCCTGATATAATACTCCTTTTGCAATTACTTCCTGTAAGAAAAGAGTTCGAAACGCAAGATCTTGTGTTTTGTTTGGTCCCAGTGTTTCGAGAGTTAAAACACAGGGATATCCTTTGATAGATAGATATGGGTCGAGACGGTGGGCTTTGATTATAGCTGAAAGTCGCTCTTTAAGCAATTTCCCAATTTTCCAATTCTGCTCCACGACACTCTGTGTTAAAAAAACGTTAACTGTTGCAAGCATGGCTGCTAAGCCGGTCGCTTCTGCACCATGGGTAGTAGATAATAGGAATAACTTTTGTCTGCCTTCATCTTCTATGCCACCAAGCCGCATAATTTCTCGTTTTCCCGTTAGAGCTGAGCAAGAGAATCCATTGGCAATGCCTTTTCCCCATGTTGAGAGGTCTGATTCAATCTTAAAAAAATCGCCTGCCCCAGGGACGGACCATTTAAGGCCACTAATCATTTCGTCAAATATCAAAATAATACCATGTTTATCGCAAAGTGCTCGGATACCCTCCAAGAACCCTTTTATGGGCGCTTCGATTTTGACTGGTTCAAGTATTACGCAAGCAATTTCACCCGGATTCTGAGCTATCAAATCTTCGAGAGATCGCAGATTATTATACGAAAATTTAATTGTAAGTGATTTTAGGTGTTTGGGAATTC
>CAZXGI010000021.1:0-1008 GCA_964639965.1 uncultured Rhodospirillaceae bacterium | reverse complement strand
AATCGCCATAGCGAAATTTTTTGGTGTGTTTAACAGTACTATTGGGAACCCCGAAATTTGAGGGTGTGGTCCCTATAAACCAGTCGTCAAAGGAAAAAAATGGATGTTCTATGGGAACAGCAATTTTATTGCGACCTGTATATGCGCGCGCTAATTTTACTGCTGCGGTAGTGATTGATGAGCCATGTTTTGCAAATTTTACCATTTTTGAATCTGTCATAGATAAGAATTTATCTGCGGCATCGTATTCTAATTGTGAGGGGCGAGTAAAATTTACACCTTTTTCAATTGATTTGATTACCGCTTCGTTTACGGACGGAAATGCATGCCCGAGCGAAACCGATCCCAACGCCATGCCCCAATCTAGTAATTTGTTACCATCAATGTCCCACACATAAGCACCCTTACCATGAGTAATTCCACTTGGAGAATTTGATGGAAATTGATCAGATCCACGCGAATAAGTATGGGCTCCTCCAGGTATCATAAGAGCAAGCTTCTCATCAAATTTTCTAGCTTTATAATAATTTAATAACTTCGGAATAATCTATATCCTATATATTTTAGGTTATTCTTTTTCTATGTAAGAGGCGTGATATTGCGAACCAGGTTAAATGCTTCGCATTGATTTAGGCCAACTTCAGCGCCCCTCACTACTGCGAGGTTCTTAATATGTTTTACGCTGCGTGGATGTGGAAATTTCCTCATTTCTTCTTTATAGGCGCCCAATGCGTCGGCTTTTTGGCGACTAAATTTGTCGATTTCAACAAAAAAATTTGGCTTAAAACGCTCCCGTGTTCCAAAAGCGTATTCGGTTGATGAAACTGTTTCAAATGTAAGAATGGTTTTTACGGAGGATTTTGGTAAGGGACGGAATGCTGTTAACACTGCTTCATGGCATAATTGATGATCAATGTTAAGATCACTAGAACAATGGGTGAAAACTAGATTTGGAAAAAAATCCCGAGTATGGCTTTCAATAAATTTTATGATATCGAATCTAATATA
>CAZXGI010000020.1:30254-40795 GCA_964639965.1 uncultured Rhodospirillaceae bacterium | reverse complement strand
GATTTAATATTTTCATAAACATAGTCAAAACTCTCAGGGACCAGAGGAGAACCAGTTGACATCATAGATCTCAATGCGCTCAGATCATAAGAGATAACCGGTTTAAGCCCGGTTTTCTTTACAGCATCAATATACTTTGCCGAAGTGCCAAAATGGGTCATACCCTCAGCAGCAGCATAATCAAAAAGAATATTCCCATCAGGATAAAATGGTGAACCATCATATAGTAATAACGTGGCTTCACAGGCAAGCCCGGAAATCAGCCAATTCCACATCATCCACCCACAAGTTGAGAAATAGAATACACGATCGCCAGGTTTCTCATCTGAATGCAACAAATGTTCAGACAGATGTTTTAACAACGTACCTCCAGCACCGTGGACAATGCATTTCGGGGCTCCGGTCGTACCCGATGAATACATAATATAAAGAGGGTGATTAAACGGTAATTGGGCAAACTCTATTTCCAACACATTAAAATTAACAATAAAATCATTCCATAGAATACCATCAGCAATGTCGTCAATTACGGGTGCAGGGTGGCAATATGGCACAACAACTGTAACTTCAATTGAAGGCAGTCGCTCTATAATTTCAGAAGCCTTTTGTAGCGTGTCATGAGCTTTACCATTATAAAAATAACCATCACACACAAAAAACATTTTAGGTTCAATTTGACCAAACCTATCCAACACACCCTGAATACCAAAATCCGGTGAGCATGATGACCATATAGCGCCAATACTAACGCTGGCCAACATAGCGACAATTGTTTGGGGCATATTTGGCATGTATCCGCCAACTCTGTCACCCGCAACAATTCCCTTGGCCCGCATAGCCTGCGCTAAAAGTGAGACCTCATTGTGCAATTCCTTATGACTGAACCTCGTTTTTACCTTATCTTCCCCCCAAAAAACTAACGCATCTGTGTCGTCCTTCCGTCGCAATAAGTTTTCCGCATAGTTAAGGCTTGCATCCGGGAACCAGACAGCTCCCGGCATCTTATCCGGATTAATTATTACTTTTTTACCCCATGTTTCTGCAATAGCACCTGAATAGCCTATCAAAGATTGCCAAAATTTTTCGGGCTGATTGACTGAGAATTCATAGAGGGCTTCAAAGTCATTTATTTTAGTTTTCCAATCTGACTCAATAACCGCAAAAAAAGCATTAATATTAGATTCTCTAATTTTTTTCTCAGACGGTTCCCATAAGATTTTTGTTTCTTGATTGTTCATAATTTTTACCTAGAAAATAAATTTGCCAACAAAAAATACATTTTTTTCGATATATGAATCCACACGTCATAAATATCACATTTCTGAAATTTTAAATAATAACAACCTAGCTTTAAAAAATTTCTCGCTTACACAAAATTAGTTCTTTGAAGGAATACCAAATAATATTAATTCCTCAACAAAAAGAGGTATTAAATCAGTCGCAGCCCCATAACGTGCCTCGTCAAATAAAGTTGCGCCCTCAGAGGGTTCCAAATTTAATTCTATAGTGTAAATATTTGTATTTGCACGGACAAACTTTATAAAACTGGCCGCTGGATGGACATTTCCTGATGTGCCTATTGAAATAAATAAGTTACATTCTTCGAGAAGCTCATATATATGATCCATCTCCAAAGGCATCTCCCCAAACCAGACCACATGGGGACGTAAACTGTTTTTTGTATTACATTTCGGGCAAATTTCATCGAATTCTATATCATTATCACAAATTGATATTTTCTCACATTCCTGACACCGTGCTTTTAAAATCTCACCGTGCATATGAATTAAGTTTTTGGAACCAGCCTTTTCATGGAGATTGTCTATATTTTGGGTTACTATTGTTATCTTGCCTCTTTTTTCCGAAGACCATTCTTTTTCCAACCGAGCCAGGGCATCGTGAGCGACATTTGGTTTAATAAGGCCTTCGATAAGTGGTCTACGTCTAGCATTATAAAATTCGTTTACCTTCTTCGGATTTTTTTTAAAAGCAGAGGGCGTTGCAACATCTTCGATGCTGACCGTTGACCAAATACCACCCTTATCGCGAAATGTATCAAGGCCAGATTCTTTTGAAATACCAGCCCCCGTCAAAATAACAATATTCGACCGAGTTCCATCCATGTAGTATATCCCATAGAAGGAGATGGTTTTGGTCAAGGTTCTTTTCATTTGTCTAGGAAATATTTGTCGTTCACCAACAGCTGAAGGTGTTTTTAGGAAACATATCAAAAACGAAAATTTGAACCACAAAATCAAAATTGACTCTGTTGGAACCGGGTCGTGGCACGTTGGAAACCCGCCAGATAAACGATCACAAGAAGTAGCCACTTTAAGGGGCTACGATATTTCCAATCAACGCTCACGCCAAATCAATAATCGTGATATTGAGGAATCAGATTATCTTATAGCAATGGACACAAACAACATCTCAACGCTCCAGGAATTAATCCCGGAAGAAATGAAAAAAAAATTATTTCTATTTTTAGAATTCGCACCCCAACTAGAACAACTAGACGTTCCGGATCCCTACTATAGTGGGCCAGATGGCTTTGACCTTGTAATTGATTTAATTGAAGCCGCCTCTGAAGGTTTGTTAGCTCATATTAAAGATACTGATTTCTGATTTATTTAGAAGATTAAAAAATTTAAGCCTTATTAAGAAAGAATAACACCGTGCAAGTATCAAAATGACAACTAAACAAATAATGTCAAAACACCTGTATAGCTATAAAGCTGATTATTAGAAATTTCACCATTAGCATATAAACCTATTACAGGCAGATCACCAAGCACACTCTCTATTATTTGCATCTCTGCATTAGAGTCACCGAACATATTAGGACCACGTGCAATACAGGAAATATAAATACCTCCTTTAATATTGGCACCGGCACGCTTCTTTAATCCTACAACCATTTCGGCGAGATCTTTTTGAGCCGCATTTGCATCCCTGCTAACAAACATTACACGGTCACCATGCTCTACGGGAGCCGCTATGGCTATCACTCCTTCATTGAGATCTACACCAATTAAATTTCGAACAACATAATCACCTGTATCTGAGCCGGCGACCGGCAACGCTACATGAATAAACCCACCTACTTTCTCCATATCACGGGATAAAACATCACCTATATCTTCTTGAAAGACTTCAATAACACCTCGGCCATCCAAGCCAATTATAAAATTTTCAGTACTTTCTGTTACTTCATGAACTTTGCCAATTGGCTGGCATCCCTGACTTAGAGACGTTACAACCCTGATTCCTGGATCAAAAATGATACCAGATGCCCCTCCACCCGTTAGACCGCCAGCGACATGATGTTTAGGTGCATCACTCAAGGTAAGTCCACCGATCAAATAGCCCTCTGTCTCGATAGCAATCTCATCAATGATTTCTAAAATTGCTTCATTTCCATAGTCAGCATGAAGTAAAATTAACGGTGGACCAGACTTAACCTCATTGTTATTTTGTTGGCTAACAAAATTACCGGAATTAACAGCATTGATTGTTGGTAATATTTCAAATTTTGTTCTCGGCAAGTCTGCAGTCATAATAGCGATTGCCGGAACTCCAAAATATTCGCGTCCACCAATAGATCCAATACCACAAATGCCTGGGCTGGAACTCCCGACCCAACTATCAATTCCCGTTCTATTTTTTAAAATTTCAAGGATCGATGATAAATGTGGAGCAATCACATCAGTAACATACAAGAAACCAATCGTTGCCCCTAGATTTTCATCTAATTGACGGAGACAGTCTTGCAGCGCTGACTGCCAGCTGGTATTTTGCGCGTGAGCTGATTGAAACATAAAAAGTTATTTTTTCCCAAGCTTTCGAGTTATATTCTATCTTACTAGCTGCAACACTATCGGCAACATTCGTTTTATTATTTCTTCTACACCTTTGGGGTTTGGATGAATACCATCTTCTTGATTCAATTCTGGATTTGCCGCAACTCCTTCAAGAAAAAATGGGTAATACAATACATTATATTTCTTAGCCAAACTTGGAAAAATTTTATTAAATTCGTTACCATATTCCTTTCCCAAGTTAGGCGGCGCTAACATACCCACCATTAATGTCCTTATCCTATTTTTTTTTAATTTACGCAAAATATATTCTAGATTCTCTCGAGAAACAGACGGGTCAACCCCTCTCAATCCATCATTAGCCCCGAGCTCTAATAGAAAAGCGTCTGGCTTGTCTGACAATGCCCAATCAAGTCTCGACTTACCTCCAGCAGTTGTATTACCTGACACGCTTGACAATATAATCTTAACATTACGGCCTTTGCTCTTAAGGGCTTCAGATAATTTCACTGAAAAAGAATCTTCTTTTGTTAATCCATAACCAGCCGTCAAGCTATCACCAAAAATCATGAGCTTAGTAACTGATTTTGTTAATTCAGAGGCCTTAAGCGACATATTTGTGCATACAAATATCATCAAAATATAAAAGGAAATACTGCTACAACAATAAAAACGGCTTGATCGACGGCAGAAAAAAGGCATATGAGATACATATTTTAAAAACATATGGAAATATATGTCCTATCTTACTAAAAATTCAAATTCTGTATCAAAAAATCGAACTAAAACTGCGATACACTTGGACGACGTGACATTAACACTGAATAGTGCAGCAGGCGAAGTCAAAATACTGCGTGGTCTCTCGTTTGACATCAATAAAGGAGAATCCGTTGGGATTGTTGGCCCATCTGGTGGTGGAAAATCAACAATGATGATGGTTGTGGCTGGCCTTGAACAGGCCACATCTGGAACAATTAAAACAGCTGGCATTGACTTAAGCAGTTTAGATGAAGACGAACTTGCATGTTTCCGAAGGGAAAATATAGGAATTGTTTTTCAGGATTTTCATCTTATCCCAACTATGACAGCGCAAGAAAATGTTGCTGTACCTTTAGAATTTTCAGGCATCAAGAATGCTAACGATCTTGCCAAGAAACAACTGAAAGCTGTTGGGCTAGATCACCGACTAACCCACTATCCTAGCCAACTCTCTGGAGGCGAACAACAAAGGGTCGCATTAGCGCGCGCTTTTGCAATCCAACCGAAAATACTTCTTGCAGATGAGCCAACAGGAAATTTAGATGGTAAAACCGGAAAAGTTGTTATGGATTTACTTTTTAAATTGCAGACAACAACGGCGACCACCCTAATGCTTATAAGTCACGACCCCATGCTAGCTAACCGATGCGACCGTATAATTACCCTTGAAGACGGTCGGGTAATAAAGGCCAAATAAATTAATGGTTAAAACTCATATTAATCAATTTTCACTAGCAATAAAATTTGCTCTTCGGGAACTGCGGGGTGGAATTAAGGGCTTTCGAATATTTATCGCTTGCCTAGCTCTTGGCGTTGGAACCATAGCGGGCATGGGTACCCTGACTAAGTCTATTGAGGCTGGTCTCAAAAGAGACGGCAAAAAACTGCTTGGGGGAGATATTTCATTACGGCTTTTGCATCGACCCGCTGATAAGGAACAAATCAAATATTTTAAAACTGCTACTAAATTCTCAGAGATCATTGAGATGCGGGTAATGGCACAAAATACTAGCAAAAGCGAGAAACGTGCCCTAGCTGAATTAAAAGCCGTGGATAACGCCTATCCATTAATAGGGGAAATGCTTTTAGAAAAGAATATAAAACTAAAAAAAGCATTGGCTATGAAGGATGGTTTGTGGGGAGCGGTCGCCGATGACAGTCTCCTAAATAAACTACATTTAAAAATTGGTAATACCGTAAAAATTGGAGACAACCAATTTCGTCTGACGGGTATTATAAAAAAAGAACCAGATCGCATTGCAAATGTCTTAAGTCTCGGACCCCGTTTAATGGTGCCAACAGCAGGATTGGCTGCAACAAATTTAATTCAGCCTGGTAGTCAAATTCGCTACCGTTATCGTATCTTACTCCCCAAATCTATTACGAAAAAATCATGGAGTACATTACTTGAAGAACGATTTCCGGAAGCAGGTTGGCGCATCCGAAAATCTGAGGAAGCAGCACCCGGATTACAGAGATTTATTGATCAAATGATATTATTCTTATCTTTTGTAGGACTAACCACTCTGTTAATTGGCGGGACAGGTGTTAGCAATGCAGTTTCAAGTTACCTCGAAAGTAAAGTAAAAATTATAGCGACCTATAAATGTTTAGGTGCCAAAAGTAGCTTAATTTTTCAGGTTTACTTCGTACAAGTCATAACTCTAGCAGTATTAGGAACCATTATTGGTCTAGCCATTGGGTCATTGTTACCAGTAATAACCATTAATGCCCTCAATGATTTATGGCCAGTGAGGCCTGAATTTGGTTTTTACCCCAAACCTCTTGTTATTGCAGGTTTATTCGGAAGTTTAATTGCTATAACTTTCACATTGTGGCCTCTTTCAAAAGCTCAAGAAATACCAGCAGCAAATTTATATAGAGATATAACTCAACCGGCAATTATTCGGCTTCGAGGAAAATTTATGTTTGCTATTATTTTCGGGGCGTTATGTCTTTCTGGTTTAACCATAATCACTTCAAATGAAAAGTGGTTCTCGTTTTATTTTATTTTAGGTGTTGCCCTAACCCTAATTTTATTAAAATGCTCAGCAACACTAGTTCTACTTCTGGCAAAAAAAATTAATCGTATTCGAAATATGGAATTCCGACTTGCGCTTTCAAGCCTCGTGCGCCCAGGGACTAACACATCTAGCATTATAATCTCACTTGGCCTGGGGCTTACTGTTTTGATTACCATTGCCTTAATTGAAGGCAATTTAAGTCGTCAAATAAAAGAACGTCTTCCCGCCATGGCACCATCTTTCTTTTTTATTGATATACAGCCAAACCAAACGGTTGCCTTTGATCGGGTTATCAAGTCAATTCCTAAAACTGGTGAATTTAAACGAATGGCAACATTGAGGGGTCGCATCGTGAAAATTAACCAAATGCCTGTGGAAAATGTCAATATAGATGCAGGTGTTCGATGGGCTATTCGAGGAGACCGAACCCTCACTTATGCCACAAAACCAGCGAAAGGATCTAAAATTGTGGCGGGGGAATGGTGGCCCGAGAATTATAATGGACCACCCCTAATTTCTTTGGATGAAAAAATTGCAAAAGGTTTTGGGGTTAGCCTCGGTGATACTCTCACACTTAATATTTTAGGTCGAAATATCGAAGCTAAAATTTCCTCACTCAGAGAGATTGACTGGAGATCCTTGCGCTTTGATTTCGCAATTATTTTTTCACCCGGAACATTGGAATCGGCTCCACAAAGCCATATTGCAGCTCTGCAATCACCCAAAAAAATCGAAATGATGGTCGAACAGACAATCGGCGACCACTTCAATAATATTACTATCATTAAGGTCCGTGAAGCGCTTCAGGCAGCTGCAACAATTTTGGATGGCATTGGAACTGCCATACGCTCAACTGCGGCAATTACAATTTTTGTTGGTAGTTTGGTTCTTGCCGGAGCCATAGCAGCTGGTCGTCGCCGTCGAATTTATGAATCGGTTGTATTTAAGGTTTTAGGGGCTACGCGTTATACAATTTTAAAATCATTTTTAATAGAATATGGTCTTTTAGGTTTCATAACATCTATTATTTCTGTATTAATTGGGACAATCGCGGCATGGAGTATTGTAGTTCTACTAATGGATATGACATGGTCTTTTTTACCAATTACAGTTTTATACACAATTTGTCTTTGCCTAATCATAACCTTATTGTTTGGCTTTACAGGAACATGGCATGCACTAGGACAAAAAGCAGCACCATTACTCCGTAACAAATAGTACCTTAAAAAAATAGGAACAAATTTCTTCATATGTAGAAAAATTTAGGCGATTTCACTTGATCTTAGTAGCCTAACTGACATATTAAAGGTAAGTTTTATGAGTAACTTGATGTTAAAAAATAGAATTAAGAGGAAAAATTATGGCTTTTGGCAGAAATAACGACCAAATTGCAAAACTTTCTGGTCTGACGCAAACACAAGAATCTGAATTAGACGTTGGCCTGCGCGAATATATGTTGCGTGTATACAATTACATGGCATCCGGTCTTGTTCTTACAGGTATCTTTGCCTATGGAGGCACAAAAGTCCCAGCATTATTGAATTTGATGTATTCAGTTGGGCCTAGTGGCAGTTTGAGCCCAACATTGTTTGCTTGGATTATTATGCTATCTCCCTTGGCATTTATTTTGGTACTTAATTTTGGAATCCAAAGAATGCAAGCTTCCACAGCACAGGCCGTTTTCTGGGCTTTTGCTGCGATTATGGGATTGTCTTTGACCCATATATTTATCGTTTATACAGGAGCAAGTATCACTAGAGTTTTCTTTATTACCGCTGGCACCTTCGCCTCAATGAGCCTTTACGGTTATACGACTAAACGAGATCTCTCAAAGTTTGGCTCCTTCCTATTTATGGGACTCATAGGTATCGTGATAGCCTCTGTAGTCAACATATTCATGCAATCATCGGCTATGGCATTTGTAATTTCTGTAGTTGGTGTTTTAGTATTCGTTGGGCTCACTGCCCATGATACACAAAACATCAAAAGAATGTACATTGAAGGAGAGCATACAGAGACAGCAACAAAGAAAGCAGTTATGGGCGCACTTAGCCTTTACCTTGATTTCTTAAACCTATTTATAATGCTCTTACATTTGATAGGTGATCGTAAATAAAAAAATAAAAACACATAAAAAAGCCCGGTTGCTTTAGCTTCCGGGCTTTTTTATTTCTAAAAATTAATTCCGATAAATTCTTGCTGCTTTTCTGGTTGACGTTTTATATGGCATTAGCTCAAACTTAAATTATTTCTGCCTCCCGAAACGACGATATTTCGCTCTCACTAAACCCAAGCCTCCCTAAAATTTCTTCATTATGTTGACCACACGTAGGTGGCGGCAAAGATAGTGAGCTTGGTGTACGGCTCATATCAATCGGTTGGCCAACCAACTCTATCTCTCCCCGTTCAGTGGAATTAACTTTTTGTGCAATGCCAAGATGTTTCACCTGTGTATTTTCAAACACTTGGTCAATAGTATTTATTTCACCACAGGGCACACTATTCTTGTTTAAATATGCTACCCAATAATCTGTGGTTTTAGTTTTAGTTTTTGATTCAAGTATTACATTTAATGCATTACGGTTGGCAGACCTGTCTTCCGGCTTTTCATAATCGGGATGGCTCATTAATTCTGCCAAACCGAGTGATTTGCATAACCGTTCCCACATAACTTGACTACCACCCGCGATGTTCATGTGACCGTCAGCAGTTTTAAATACGCCCATAGGAATAATAGTCGGATGGTTATTACCGGCTTGAGCCGGCACTTCACCGTCAACCAACCAACGAGTCGCCTGAAAATCAAGCATAAAAGCCTGTGCCTGTAAAAGCGATGTTTGTACCCACTGACCCTCACCTGAAACTTCACGCTCTAATAAAGCCAGCATGATACCCTGTGCACAAAATAGACCCGCTGTCAGATCAGCAACTGGTATCCCAGCTCGCATAGGCCCGCCATTTGGAACACCTGTAATTGACATTAACCCCCCCATCCCCTGTGCAATTTGGTCAAAACCGGGTCGATCTTTATAAGGCCCATCCTGACCGAAGCCGGAAATACTTGCATAAACCAAACCTTTGTTTGTTTGTTTTAAACTCTCATAATCAATTCCGAGACGAAACTTTACGTCAGGTCTATAATTCTCAACCACGACATCAGCTTGATCAGCAAGTTGCTTAAAGATAGCTAAACCTTTTTTATTTTTTAAATTCAAGCTAAGACTTTGTTTGTTACGATGTAGATTTTGAAAATCAGAGCTTTCTCGAGATACACCAAAATCAGAACCATCAATTTTTGCCGGCACTTCAATTTTAATTACATTTGCACCCCAATCTGCAAGCTGACGGACGGCAGTTGGGCCAGATCGAACACGTGTCAAATCTAATATCGTAAAACGTTCTAAAACCATGCTTGGTTTGATCATAATTAATTTTCCTTGGTTATGTTAACTTAACTAATTTCTGAGCATAAATCTTAGCTCGATCCACATAGCCATCAGCATTTTTCACCAGTTCTGCTGATTTCTCAGATTCAAGTTCCCTAATAACTTTCGCAGGCGACCCCAACACCAACGAGTTATCTGGAATAACCTTACCTTCAGTAACCAACGAATGGGCTCCAATTAAACAATTTTTTCCAACCTTAGCACCATTAAGAACAGTACTGCCAATTCCAACCAGGGAACCTTCGCCAATTTCACAACCGTGTAGCATACACATATGCCCTATCGAAACATTATCGCCTATGTGTATAGGAAACCCTGGGTCTGTATGAAGAACACAGCCATCTTGAACATTTGTTCGATTGCCAATAATAATGGGTTCATTATCACCTCGAAGCACCGCTCTCCACCAAATACTTACCTCTAGACCAATTTTTACATGCCCTATTATATCAGCACTATCGGCAATCCAATGATTGTCCCCTGAAAAACTGGGT
>CAZXGI010000020.1:23931-30154 GCA_964639965.1 uncultured Rhodospirillaceae bacterium | reverse complement strand
TCTCGCTTTTCAAGTTCATCCAACATTTCCCAAACACGCTCAATATGACTGTCTGTATCATATGACTTAAACAAAGCTGCTTGAACCCGCATCGGGTCTCCAGTGTAATATTGTTCATACAACCGTTGCCGACCCGCAAAACTCGATAGCGTCGCATCGTAGGCGAGCCGCATAAGCTTTATACGCTTAGGTGAATCTGCATTAGCAACCTGAAAATACTTTTCAACATCTTCTTTAAGGTCACTTGCTATTTCGCTAAACGATGGCACCGCTACCAATCCGCCGGCCCCTAAGGTCGTAATTATTTCACACTGCCGATTATACATTTGCCAATAAAACGTTTGCCAAGACTGTAACGGACGAAGCCCTGCTACCCACGTACCATACTCGGTTTCATGGGCATCACTTTCTGCTGTGATACGACACGATCTAACAAACTCGGTCATTGAAATCATCTCAGCTAATTTAACCTGAACTGGATTATGTTGATCAATTTTAGTTGAACGGGCAATGGCAAATGCAAGCGCCATCATAAATTCAGATTTTCCCTGCGCGCGGACAACTGACTGCATCAACATTGAATTCCCAATATAGGAACCAGGATTTACCATAAGATCAAAATCTGGGTCACGATAAACAAACACTCGCTCCCATGGCACCAAGACATCATCAAAAATAACCATCCCATCAGACTCATCGTATTGAAGCGAAAACGGGTGATCCATTAAATTAGGCGAATTTGTTTGCGCAACTGGAGGGCGACAAATAAATTTTAGCCCAGGCGTCGATATAGGTATTGCAAAACCGAACGAGAAATCGGTTGTATCACGTTTTTCATCAGTCCAAGTAACACCAGCAGGCATTACCAAAAGTTCGTTTGCCAAAGCACATAAAGTTGCAACCATCCTGGCGCCGCGAATGACGACACCTGCGTCAGTTTCCTTTGCTATTTGCGCTACAATATCTGATGTCTCCAAATGTGCCGGCCTCGATCGGTCTACTTGAGGATTAACCAAAACATGGGTGGTTACCGAATCATTTTCGCGAACATGTTCATAAAAATTCTGAATGTTTTTGCTGCCATCAAAAGCATCGCGTTTAAACGTATCTTTCGCAGCCGCATAGGCCGAGATCATATAGTTTTTATAATCCGGGGTCCGTCCCATCATACCGCATGTGGCATCCATCCAAACCTTGGTTGCATCATTTCTTGCAACCACATCTTGAGACGAACGTGGCTGTATATGGGTCATACCTACCCGATCACCTGTTGTCGGAGATTCGTACGTCATAATATCAATTAAATCAGGTGACGATTGCATTTCCATCAAATCAGCCATAGTGCGCGCGGCACCAGCAAACCTGGAATCTGAAACAATATCTTTTACACGCTCACCCTCTATTGAGATGTATCGATCCCCTTTCAGGGTTTCCAAATAATCTGATCCACTTTTAATTGGCATATGACCTACTCCTTAACCAGAAATCCATTCTCTTTTATTTTCATGGATGATCGTATTTAGCTAGATACCTTGGAGTCAGTTTCCACACGGTGAAATTAAGTATTTTAATATTTGGTTCATCAAATTCTAAAATTATTAAGCGATAATTGATTCTAACCAAAATAAAGAGAAATCTTCCAGCTACTAAAAACAATAACCCGGCTTATGTTGGTAATCTAGTGAAGAGATAAACTGCCATTTATTTTCTTCCTAATGAGCGCTTCCCGATGCGCAACGTAACTCGTGGCTGAAATAATCATAAAACCACCTACCCATGTATAAAGATCTGGCACTTCATTAAAAAACCAAAATCCAAAAAGAGCACCCCAAACCAACCGGGTAAAATTTACAGGCTCTAACGCACTTACATCGGCTAAACTTAATGATTTCATTAAGGCATAGTGGCCTAAATTTAGTAACGCCCCAATCAGAATTAAAAATAAATAATGATCGGAAGAAGGCCATTTCCATACAAAAGTAGAAGCTACTAACGAAACTGGAATCATAAAAAGGGTCAAATATAAAACACAGGTTGTTGAGTTATCAGTCGCAACTAAAGATTTACCAAATAATCTCTGACCGGCACTAGCCAATACCGTAATCATGACTAACCAAACACCCAGGCTTACCTCTTCAAAACCTGGTCGAATAACAACCAACGCCCCTAGTGCCCCTAATCCTAAGGCAAACCACCGGCGAAGCCCCATGTGTTCGTTAAGAAAAAACATCGCACCAACACTTACACACAAAGGTGATATTAGATTCAGTGCTGAAGCATCCGCTAAAGTTAAAAGTGTTAAAGCTGTAAACCACGAGGAAATTGCAACGCCGTTTATGCAACCACGATAAAAATGATGAGTAATCCGTTTGGTGTGGAAAACAGTCAATCCAAACTTAACAACACTGGTACAACTAAAAAAAAACCCAAAAAATGTTGCAAAGAAAGTAATTTCTAGTGGATGCAAGTGATTGGAAAGTTGACGCACCAGAACCCACATTATAGCTAATATACCGGAAGACGCCGCCGCCCATAAAACAGCAGAAAAACCTCCAATTGATAATAATTTAGAAGACACTTAAATCCTAAAAAAATTGGTTAAAAAACAGCGAATATGAAATGTTCATTTATTTAGCCAACTCAAGCATTTTCCCCGGGTTCATAATATTTTGCGGATCAAAGGCCCGTTTTAACGTATGCATGACCCCAACTGCATCCCCATGCTCTGCTTTAAGATAATTTATTTTGCCCTGGCCAACGCCATGCTCTCCTGTACAGGTTCCATCCATCGAGATTGCCCGTTCAATCAAACGTCGATTAATTTCACTGCAAACTCGCAAATCCTCTTCTTGAGTGTCAGGATGAATTAAAAGTTGTGCATGAAAATTTCCATCACCAACATGCCCAACGATAGGCGCAACTATGCCAGCATCTTCAATGTCCTTTTTAGTCGCAACGATGCAATCGGCCAATCTTGAAATTGGCACACACACATCAGTTGCCATCACTGAACATCCGGGTCGAAGTGCAATACAAGAGTATGCAGCATCATGCCTAGCAGCCCACAACCTTTCACGTTCTTCAGTGTCCAATGTCCATGAGAAATCACCCCCACCATGTTCACGACAAATCTCTGCCATACGCTCAGCCTGTTCTTTCACACCTGCATCGGTACCATGAAACTCAAGAAAGAGTGTAGATTTTATTGGATAGTCAAGATCAGCATAGTCATTAATTGCATGCATCTGAGCATCGTCTAACAACTCTATCCGAGCCATCGGAATACCCCAATGAATTGAAGCAATTACGGCATCTACCGCCCCCTGCAGTGTATCGAATGAAACCACAGCCGCAGAGACGGCTTCTGGTATACCGAATAACTTTAAAGTTACTTTTGTTATGATCCCGAGAGTTCCTTCAGAGCCTACAAATATTTTGGTCAAATCATAGCCCGAAGAAGATTTTCTTGCACGACGCGCTGTCCTTATAACTTGGCCATCGGAAAGAACAACCTCAAGACTTAAAACATTTTCTCGCATCGTGCCATAACGCACAGCGTTTGTACCAGACGCTCTAGTCGATGCCATTCCACCAATAGATGCATCAGCACCAGGATCAATTGGAAAAAACAACCCTGTATCACGTAAGTGCTCATTAAGTTGCTTGCGAGTTACTCCGGGCTCAACAGTAACATCCATATCCTCTGTGTTAACTTCAACAACGTTATTCATTTCTGAAACATCAACACATATTCCACCATAAAGGGCTGAAAGATGACCCTCCGCCGATGTTCCGGTACCAAAAGGAATAATCGGAACTTTATACTTTGCGCAAGCTTTAACAATCTCAACAATTTCATCAGTTGATCGGGCCATTACAACCGCATCCGCTGGAAGTGCATCGTAAAAAGAAAAATCACGCGCATGTAACTCACGTGTAGGTAGAGCCGTCGATACCCTGTCACCAAATTTTTCCCGTAACTCAATTAAGAGTGCGTCGAGAACCTCTTCACTAGGTTTAATAATCACATCAGAATCATCTTCTAACATCAAAGGATCCTTTAAAAAAATAATGCTCTCATGTCACGACCATTAATCATACAAATAGTTGTGACATTATTGTTCACGGGTTTCTCTTATTGCAATATAAACAGCACTTGCAATCACTATACTGATGCCTGCAAGTGATGTAGTGTCTGGAAAATCACTGAAAAATAAATAACCAAAAAGTGTCGCAAACACAATCTGCGAAAGTGTTAAAGGCGCTAGAATTGAAGCTTCCCCATGAAGAAATGAGAAAAAGAGACAAGTTTGGCCAAGTGCCGCGATAGAACAAAACCCCAGAACAAGCATTAGGTCGTCTGGTCGGAATGGCACCCAAACCGAAAAAATAAACGGTGTCAATAAAATCACACCAATAACAGAAGAGTAGGTTTGATTCACTAAGGGAGGAGCTCTACCGGCTAATAATCGATTAAAGGCATAAAATATGCCAATCATAATACCTGCACCAAAAGCGATCAAATATCCCAAACGATTTCCACTAAATTCAGGACGTAACACAATCAAAATACCTGCAAAACCAACTAAAACAGCTATCCAACGTCGAAGGCCAACTTTTTCTCCTAACATTATAGGCGATAAAGAGGTTGTCACCAAAGGTGCCACAAACGTAATAGCCGTAGCTTCGGCTAGTGGTATAAGACTTATTGACCAATAAAACATGCCAATACCCGAAATAACTGAACTCGCGCGCATAATCTGTAGGAGGGGATTTTGTGGTAATAAACTGCGTGGACCATACTTAACTGCAATCACCGGAACAAAGAATAAGCTGGCAAAACCCATTTGAGCCCACATAACCACAACAGGCGAATAATAACCTCCAGTCATTTTTACAAGCGTATCTTTAGAGGAAAATAATGCCATGGCTAAAACCAGCAACAGAATGCCAAGCAATTGTCTTTGTTGACTCACAGGCTTCATAATATTCTTTCTGATTGGGAATAACTAACTAAACCATAACTAAAAGAGCTCTGGAACATATAACAGAACTAAGAACACATGTAATTAGCAAATTAGGAAAATTTTTTTTCAAATATTATTCTGCAAGCATTGAACATACAAAAATACAAACTATCTATAAGTCAGTCTTAGAGTTATCAAATAGGGTGCCTTTAATTGGGCCCTGTTTAACTTAGAGATTTGGATAAAATCCGGCCATTTCTGGCGGGTTTTATATGTTCATATCGCTTCTAAAGGAGGATGTGCGATGCATACTTATGATTTTACACCATTATTTCGTCATTCCGTGGGTTTTGACCATATTCAGACTGTCTTTGATAATATGGTCAACTATGATCAGTCGGTCTCGAACAGCTACCCACCATATAATATTGAAACAATTTCCAAAGACAGTTATAGAATTTCAATGGCTGTCGCAGGGTTTGCAGAATCAGATCTTGAAATTATAGCTACTGAAGACAAGTTAACAATCAAGGGGGATGTTGGTCCCCAAGCGGAAAAGAATTATCTACATCAAGGTATAGCCGGTCGCTCTTTCGAACGTAATTTTAGTCTGGCAGACTACGTTAAGGTTATAGATGCCCAAATGGAAAATGGGTTGCTCCACGTAGATCTCGTGCGCGAAGTCCCTGAATCAAAAAAACCACGTAAGATTGATATAAAAAACGGGACACGGGCATCAATCAAAACAAGGGCAAATAAATTTATTGGGAAAAAAGACAAGGAAGCTGCCTAGGGCTTAAAAAAAAATTTATTAAGGGGACATGTATTCAATACATCTCCCCTTTCTTTTTTCAAATATTATTCCAAGGTTTGAATTCTTCGATTAAAATAAAAAGCTAATGATAAACCTAATTTTAAGCCAAAACTTTAATAGCCTCGCTATACTGATTAGTCTATATTGTTGGTTAGAAATATCTTATGGTCGATTAAACAATGAATTATTTGCCTAAATCATTTTTGATGTTGCTTATAATCTCAAGTAGTAATCTAGCTACCGCTCAGGAGGCAAATTACCAACTCAACACCTTCAATCCAGAGACACGTGAAAGTTATGAAAAAACACAGAAACTCATAAATAAAACTAGAACCAAACTTAACCTTATCCGTAACCAACACAATGCACGAGCAAGAGAGATTGAAGCTCTTACTAACAAAGTCGGTGTTATCATTACTAAAATGTCTGGCCAAGGCGAAGA
>CAZXGI010000020.1:17140-23831 GCA_964639965.1 uncultured Rhodospirillaceae bacterium | reverse complement strand
TTAGCGGCAGAGGTCATTAGGTTAAGAAAACAGGTAAAATTGTTAAAGAAGAATCGCTATAGATCAAAATTAAGGGTAAATTAAATAATTAATCTCTCCAATGTACCATTGGAAGGCCGGCTACGGGTGAAGAAAAGAACGGTATTCGAGTTCCACGCAAACTGCCAATATAAACAGTTTTTAGATCAATCCCTCCAAAGGTCACACTTGCAAACCACGGTGCAACAGTTCCACCCGCGGCTAGCATAAGTTCAGGCGTAACACTATCTCTTCTAAAGGCCTTTTCCAATTCTTGAGAAGCAGTTTCATTATCATCGTCCAGAATGACATGATAATCACCCTCCGGTGTCAAAGCAAAAATTTGATCAGACATCACCAAAGTACCCCAAAGATTTCCGTACAAATCAAAAGCTATTCCATCAGGAAAGCAGTTTTTCCCCTCTTTCCCGAGTTTGTTTGGGCCAAAAACCTCACGAGATGACAATGAACCATCTTCCGCTACTCTCATTCTGGTAATACACTGACCCGTAGTCTCTACAATATAGATAAATTCCTCTTTGGCATCGAGACGCACCTCATTTGTGAACCTAAAGCCATCAGCCACAATTCTGATGCCGCTTTCATCTACTAGGGCTAGATAACCATCAGAAACTTTGGGACTTATGGCCTGCATCCAATTCCTAATTCGGGTTGAAACTGTTAACCACAAACGGTCCTTTGTATCACGTAAAACAAAATTCACCTTGCCGATAGCCTGCCCATCAATATTATCATATAGCGTTTTTGTTTTTCCACTTGGCGACATCACTTCTAGAACATCGGTACCAAAATTGGATATATATATTTCATTGTTCCGCCCGAAAGCTAGCCCGTTGGGTAACGTACCCTGCGTAAATCGATCAGCATCGTCATCGGTTTCCTGAAATTTATTGGCTATTGAATTAAAGGCTTGCGAAATAATTTCTTGGGTGCCATCTGGTCTAATATGAACCACTCCACCTCTAGCGTCTGCAGCCCATAACGAACCATCCGGCTTTGCCAGAATACATTCAGGACGCTGTAGATCTTTCCCAATATAAGAAAGATCATTAATGCCTACCGAAAAATTTAAAATAGGATTTTCTTTCATTTATCTATCCCTATAAACTGAATAATCTATAAAATATATAATCATTTATATAATAATCAGAAAATACCAACCAAGTATTTTTTAGTAATAAAATATTATAAAACTTGAAAGTGTATGTGTATTAAGACTAAGGGACAATTATCATGACAAAAGAAAATAACTCTAAGAATTATGAATGTATTATTTATGAAGTAATAGACAGTGTTGCAAAAATTACCTTTAATCTACCCCAATATAATAATGCCCTTAATTTCCAAGGAGTAAAAGAAACCTTAGACGCTCTGATTAGGGCCGAAGATGATCCAGACGTTGGTTGTGTCATGTTTACGGGAGAAGGCAATGCTTTCTGCGCTGGATTTAACCTAAAAGAAATCCCCTCAGTTAAAGAAATCTCGGACAACATAAAAGATATCAGCACCCACTTCCGACACTTGGCGCTCTGGTGGCATCAAATCTTTCATCGTATTGTCCGGATGCCCAAGCCTATACTTTCGGCGGTTAATGGTCCAGCTGCTGGATCTGGCCTCGGATTAGCTCTTACTGCTGATATGGTTGTTGCAAGTGAAAAAGCTTCATTTCTATGTGCCTGGCATACAATCGGCTTGGCCAATGACGCAACCACAAGTTATACCTTGGTAAAAATTGTTGGCTTCCGCCGGGCGACAGAATTAATGTATACCAATCGCACATTAACCGCAAAAGAGGCTAAAGATTGGCAAATTGTTAACACAGTATATCCTGAGGAGGAGTTTAGAAGTAAGGCTTGGGAAGTGGCAACACAATTAGCAGCCGCACCGACACATTTACAGGGGATGGCCAAAGAGAGTTTTCATATGGGCTGGCGTCGTTCATTGGAAGAAGCCACAGAGTTTGAAATACAGAACGTAATGAAATCTGTTGAACATCCATATTTTCTTGAGGCATTGAGAAAATTTCATGATAAGAAAAATAAAAGCAACCTCGAGCAAGTGGTGGTGCCAACCGGACAATAGGAGTTTTTCATGCAAACCTGTTATGACCTAGTCTGGCTTTCTGCTCAAAGGGCTCCAAATAGCCTAGCGTTAGTTGATGATCAGAGTGATCGAGCATTAACCTATCAAGAACTAATAGAAGAAATTGATATAGTTGCCGCAGGACTTAAAAATCGCGGTGTACTGCCAGGTATGAGAATTGCTACTGTTTTGCCGAGTTTGTTTGATCATGCAATTGCCATTCTCGCCCTGCAAAGATTAGCTGCTATTCCAGCCCTCATAAATTTTAGACTTACACCAGAGGAGATTGGTCAACTCATAAAAATAGGAAAGATCAAAGGCGCAATAATTTTGCCGGACAAAAACTTAACAGAAATTGCTGTCAAGAACCTTGGTAATTCTGATCGCTTATTATGTATAGGTAAAACTACGGGAAAGGCTGAAAATTTCGCAAACTGCCGAGGAGATAGTTTATCACTTGACCCGATTCCAAGGCCTGACAAAGAAGACATTGCATTTATCTTTTATACATCTGGAACAACGGGGTTACCGAAAGGCGTTGAAATTTCCCATAGAACAACAGAACACCGTATCCTTTGGCTCGCGACCCACGTCGGATTTCGACATGGCAAACATAATAAACTACTTGGTTTCATGCCATTGAGCCATGCAATTGGTTTTTATGGCGTATTTTTAGCTGCATTAAGTTATAATGGAACCTATTATGTTCAATCCGCCTTTAATCCCAAACAAGCGGTTAATATGATAGAAGAGTATTCAATTACATATATGTTTGCTGTACCACAATTATATTTTGCGATCACACAGGCATCTAATTACAATCCAGAAAAAATGAAAAGCTTGCAGACTGTACTTTATGGTGGTGCAGAAATTATGCCTGATCTATTAGCCCAAATTGATAAAGAGTGGCCCGCCAAAATTTTCCATATCTATGGTACTACCGAGATAATGTGCCCGCTTTATAATCCAGATCCTGTAGGTGAACATATTCGATTACGGCCAGGGTTTTACTGTCAAACTCGTATTATTACGATTGGAGGTACACTTGACGATGTTGTGGATCACGGTGAAGAAGGAGAATTAATTGTTGAGATGTCCCCGGATCAAATGTTTACAGGTTATCTTAATCGACCCGACGCGACATCAGAAACAGTTGTGGATGGTTGGTACCATACGGGTGATGTTTGTTTATTAAGGGAAGATGGAGACTACAACCTAATCGGCCGAACCGGAGATATGATTAGATCTGGTGGTGAAAATATTCACCCATCTGAAATAGAACCTTACCTATCATCCCACCCAAATATTAAAGAAAGTTCGGTAATAGGTATTAAAGATGTTATCTGGGGCGAAATGGTTGTTGCTTGTATTGTCATAAATGGTTCAATAGATGCTTTAACCCTTAAAGAACATATGAAGAAAAGTTCACTAGCTAATTTTAAGCACCCTAAAGCCTATTTATATTTAGATAATTTACCACGAAATGCTGCTAATAAAATCCTACGCCGAGAATTGTGTCAGATTGCCGAAGAAGAAAGAAAAAGTGTTGGAAAAAATTATATCGAGGTCTAGCTTAATCAAACATGGTATATACGAGTTTCGCTAATTCAGATAACTTCTTGTCAGAAAGACTCAGATCATCCAAATGGTTAACTGTATTAAATAAGTAGTCTCGGCACTTGCCAAGGGGACCTTCAGCCGTTCCTATAACTTTGGCTATAATTTTTGGATCAAGTTTTCCAGCATAATTTTCATGAGACCGGTTCATTGTGAAAGCAATAGCTGAAATAATATTTATCTTTTCACCATTTACGGTATGTAATTTTACAATTTTTGGAATATACGACCCTCCTATCATTTCCCGGTTCCAAATTATTTTTAATTCCTGTTCTATATTCTTGGCTGGGATTCTATAGGCGACACCTTTATTTGACCCCCCAGGCTCTAGAGCTAGTGTCAACCCAGGTTTTTCTGGAGTACCACGACCTAATTTTGTCCACATACAAAACTGCCTATGATAACCGAATAATCTAGCATTCCGCTTTTCAGAATAATTAATCATCGGGCTCCATATCAAAGATCCATATGCGTATAGCCAGACGTCTTCTCCCTTGGGAAGTTGCTCTAGAATTCTCCAACGAGATCTATTGCGTTCAGGTTCTGGCATTCTTTTAAAATAGCCATTTTTCTCATTCTCAGTAATCATCCTTTCAAGCACACCGTCTTCTACGTCCGCTCTAGTAATCTGACCAAGGGTTTCAAAGGAGGAAGATTTTTTTTTCATCATATATAAATAGAATCCCAGACTAACCTTCACAAGATTATTTGTGCTTTTCTGGCCTCAGCAACAAAAAAACAATTTCACCCTAATTCTTAATTAAACGCCCTATTGAAAAT
Organism: uncultured Rhodospirillaceae bacterium; assembly: GCA_964639965.1. Taxonomy (GTDB): domain Bacteria; phylum Pseudomonadota; class Alphaproteobacteria; order Rhodospirillales; family UBA2165; genus TMED23. Next base: position 19,313 of record CAZXGI010000020.1, on the reverse strand, counting down.
TTTAAAAAAAATCATATTTAAAATTACGTCTTCTGCATTTACTATTCCGCGAATATAGGACAAATTATAAATTTTACAATTTAAGACTAAATCCAATTAGGGTACAAAATAGAATTTATCAAACATTGCTGGGGTATTAAAAAAAATTGTTATGAAAAAACCAAACTTCCTGTTGTTTATTACAGATCAGCACCGTGCAGACAATCTCGGCTGCTACGGTAACCAAATAGTCAAAACACCAAATATCGATGAAATTTCAGCACGTGGCACAAGATTTGAAAAATTTTATGTTGCCAACCCCTTATGCCAACCAAACAGATCCTCATTAATGACAGGGCGCATGCCATCCGTACACGGGGTTAGATGCAATGGAACACCCCTCTCGCTAAGTGCCAAAACCTACGTCGAACATCTCGCTGATAACGGTTATAAAACAGCTCTAATTGGCAAATCACACCTTCAAAATATGACCGGAAAGAAACCTTTATGGTCACCGTCATCAGAAGATTTTGCGATTGACGAAAATGGTGTTCCCATGCAGGCATTTGATTGGAATATGAGTGGATTAGAATATGAAAATGAGAATCCAGACCTCTGGCGAGATAAAAAAGATCATAAGGTAATTACGCCATTCTATGGCTTTGGTCACGTTGATCTCTGCACAGAACATTCAGACGAAGTTGGCGGTGCGTATGAACGTTGGTTGCTTGAAAAAGAGCCAAACGGCAACAAACTTAGAGGTAGAGATAATTGCCAATCCGATAATAGAATAACCACGCCACAGGCTTGGAAAACCAAACTTCCTGAAGAACTTTATCCGTCAGCTTATATTGGGGATATGACCTTAGATTACCTTGAACGGCATGCTAAATCTGATGAAAATAAACCATTCCACATTCAATGCTCTTTTCCTGATCCCCACCACCCTTTCACGCCTCCGGGGAAGTATTGGGATATGTATGATCCCGATGATATGCCAGTACCAGATACTATAAATGATGGTGATTCTAGTATGGAAATTTTCCTCCGAAATCAGCTAGAAAATGGCGAAGCCGTTCGTAACACCCAAATGCCATATGTAGCTGGCGCTCGAGAAGTTCAAGAAGCCATGGCCCTAACGTTTGGAATGATAACGATGATTGATGATCAGATTGGCCGAGTGCTTAGGGCACTTAAAAAACTTAACTTAGATGAAAATACAATTGTTATTTTTACTTCAGATCATGGCGATTATATGGGCGACCACGGCCTAATGCTCAAAGGCCCATTACATTTGCAGGGCATGATCCGAGTACCTTTCATCTGGAGTGATCCGGCAGACCGAACTCCAGCAGTAACGTCATCACTTGGCCAAACAATTGATATTTCCAGTACTATTTTAGAGCGCGCTAATGTCAAGCCATATTGGGGTATACAGGGTAAATCTCTCATTGGTGACATATCTGGTAAACAGCCAACGAATCGAGAAGCTCTCCTAGTTGAAGACGACCGCCAACGCATTAACCTTGGTTTTACTCGCTTCCAAAAGATTCGCACCCTGATCACCAAACAATACCGTTGTACACTCGGCCATCCGGATGCTAGAGATGAACTTTATGATCTTATAGCAGATCCAGGAGAATTAGAGAATTTATGGGATAGTGAACCCGAACTAAGGGCAAAACTAACAGAAAAACTCATGCGGATGGTCTTAGAATTTCAAGATCCAACACCAATTGCAACAAATATAGCGTAATGATATAACTGTAAGAAAGAGAGAATCAAAAATGGCTGTGACAAAACTCCACCATGCTGCATACCGGTGCAACGATGCACAAGAGACGGCGGATTTTTATACAAAATATTTAGGCCTCGAATATTATGCAGCAGTATCAGAAGAAGAGGTGCCATCAACTGGCGAAAAAAGCCCCTATATGCATATCTTTTTTGCAATGAAAGATGGATCTTGTGTTGCTTTTTTTGAAGTTCCAGCGTCACCACCCATGCAAAAAGATCCAAATACGCCAGAGTGGGTGCAACATTTAGCTCTAAATGTGGAAAGTAGAGAAGAATTGTTAGAACGTAAAAAACTCTTAGTAGAGGGAGGTTTTGAAGTTATTGGACCGACCGATCATGGATTTTGCGAATCAATTTATTTTTTTGACCCAAACGGCCATCGTACTGAACTTACATT
>CAZXGI010000020.1:0-17040 GCA_964639965.1 uncultured Rhodospirillaceae bacterium | reverse complement strand
TTCTCGTTTAGCCACTGGCGAGCGTCCTCTATCTGTACATTAAGATCCTCAACAGTCTTCCAAAATTCTGATCCGTGGTTCATATAAACCAAATGGGAAACCTCATGAGCTATCACATAATTAAGCACCCATCCAGGAGTCAAGATAAGTCTCCAACAAAATGATAAATTTCCACTAGTCGAGCAAGAACCCCATCTTGACTTGGTGTCACGAATACTTATCCGCCCGATTTTTTTATTCAACTCATTAGCCATTTCAATAGCCTTTGGTTGAATTATATTTTTTGCTTCTATCCGGAGCCAATCTCTTAAACGACGCGCTAAGTGTTCCTTACGCCCACCCATATGTATTTTATTATTGATTTTAACCACAACTTCTCTCTGATAAGGATCGTGATAAATGGCGTGATACTCGCCTAAAATTGGTATTTGCGCACCATTTTCAAACGGGACCTTAGGTGGTATACTATCCAGCCTAGTGAAAAGCCAATCTGATTTCTCTTGCACCATCAGCAATGCTTCACGTTCGCTCGTCCTAAGGGGCAACGTAACAGCAGCCCCACCAATATCACTATCAACCCGTAAAATTATTCTTCGCGCCTGAGAATTTCGCCTGATCTTTAGTGACAAGTCTCTACCTTGTACATTGATAATCCGAATATTTTCTTTATTCTTCATTAGGCCAAGTCACAATATGATCATCAAAATCAGAAATATCCGCTTCTGCAACACAACGCCCCTTAACTGAAATTCCGGCTGCATGTACCGTATCTGGATCACCTGATACCAGCGGATGCCACCACGGCAAATCCTTACCTTCATCCAACAAACGATAAGCACAACTTGCTGGCAACCATTTCAGATTAGAGAGCTTGTGTTCTTTTAATTCGATACAATCAGAAACTAAATTCGTTCTCTCAGCATAATTATTGCATCTACATGAGTTTAAATTTAATTGCCCGCAGGCAACATTTGTATAAAATATATCGCCGTTATCTTCGTCTTCTATTTTATGAAGACAACATTTAGCGCAGCCATCGCATAAGGAATCCCATTCACTAGAAGACATTTCAGATAAAGTTTTATTCTGCCAAAAAGAAAATTTGTTAGACACCTCTCGACCTCAACCTATAAAAATTCTTTTAGTTTTGTTAAAATAACTTCGTCGTCGGCGCCGTATCGAAAAAAGGTTATGAATTTACCGTCTGGCCCTAAGAGATAACTTATAGAGGTATGATCCATTAAATAATAATTGTTATCGGTTTTATCTTGTTGCGATTTTACTGCGAAAATTCTGAACGTTTTCTTGGCTTCCTCAATTTGCTTGATACTTCCTGTCAATCCGTCAAAATTTTCATGAAAATACTCAAGATATGACTTTAGATGTTCTGGGGTATCTCTTGTTGGGTCTATTGAAACAAAAATAGGCTTTACTTTTTCTGCGTTTTTGCCAAGTGAATCCATTACACTCGAAAAAGTAGTTAGCGTGGTTGGGCAAATATCTGGACAAAATGTATAACCAAAAAAAATCAATACATATTTTCCCAGATAGGTATTCCTGGAAACAGCCTTACCATCTTGATTAATAAGCGAGTAATCTCCACCAATCTTTGGCGTTCCTGTCGAATAGCTTTTTATCGCTACAGAATTTTTGCCAAGCTGCCCAGAGGTTTGTTCTTTGTTAAATATCTTTAAGCCAAATCCTACTCCGACTACGATAATTGCTAATAGCAAATAAAAATATACGCTCCTAAGTGACATAAATGGAATTTCCTTATGTTTAATTCCTAACTTAATAAACCGCCTTAAAAAGAGCTGCAAGGATCTAAAGTCTTTAAACAAAAACCTGTTTGACGCCATATGGTTAGGGCTTCATGGTGTAACAATGTTTTTCTTTAACACTTTAAACCAGACCGAAGCACTAACACCACTTTTATTGTTACTAATTGCCTTAATCATTAATATTTTTTTAGGTAAAAATAGTTTGTCTGGCCGCCTTAAGGGATACTCCCCAAATACCCTTAACAAAATAATTGAGTGGTTTGATCTAAAATTAAACCGAGAAAATAGAAGCCCATTAGACCGTGCAATTAGAGGTGGTATTACCACAATATTTGTTCTTTTATTAAGTGGAATATTTGGGCTAGTAGTAATTTGGCTTAGCGCCAACATTACTTTTGCGTGGTTATTTGAGTTGTTATTAATTCTCATGGTCTTAGACCAAAGTAATACACATAAAAACCTTATAGAAATAAATAAGGCTCTAAGTAATCGAGATATAAAAAACTCCCGCCAGAAATTAATGAACCTCACTACTGAGGTCTCAGAAAAATCCGATTCATTTAGCATTGCTCGCACATCAATTGAATTTATAGCCATATCATTAGTCACCCGAGTATTAGCCCCCGTTTTCTATTATGCCCTTTTCGGATTTATAGGACTTGCCATATACCATGCTATCACTGTCTTAACTATCAAGATTGGAAATAAAACCGAACGCTACCAAGATTTCGGATTTACCGTTAACCGTCTTAAATTCATCATATTATTTATCCCTAGCCTCCTTTCTGGACCATTAATTGTATTAGCATGCTTGTTTGTCCCAACCGCAAACCCCATAAAAAGTCTTAAAAGTATACTCAAATATCGTAATAAAATTCATAATTATAATCTTGGGATTGCGCTTTCAGCCTATGCTGGCGCATTTGACTTAGCACTTTGTCAGCCAAAGAACTGTATTGGAGTAACAAAAAAAGAAACATGGATTGGAACTGGAACAGCTAAGGCCACTCATAAAGATATACAACGATGTCTTTACTTGTTTTCTACGGTGGGTCTCATTAATGGATTGTTGATAATAACATTGATAATTATAGATCACCTTTAAGAAAGACAAGACCCTTCTAGCTTGGAAATTATAAAAAGATAAAAAAAGGTATTTGGACTAGTAATATTCGGATGATCTTACACGCCTTGAATACGTGGTAATATTCAGGCTATCTTCTCTATGATGCAATTTTATTTAATTATTATTTTATAGCCCCTATGACTGAAACTCTGAAACACTCTGTTCTACTATCAGGCCATCGCACCAGTGTATCTTTAGAAAAAGTATTTTGGGAAAAGCTAAAAGAAATTTGTGTTCAACACGGGAAATCTATCAACCAACAAATTACCGAGATTGACAATGAAAGAGTCGAAGGGTCAAATCAAAATTTATCCAGCGCAGTCCGTGTTTATATATTGGAACAAATGAATAAAAATTAAAATAATTTTATCAGTGCCAATTAATTAACTAGCTCTCTCAATATGCCTTTAAGAATGTCTTCGGCCTTAGTCTTTTTGTTTTGTTGACGCTTGCTGTTATCTGGTAAACCTAAGTCTCGAGGAGAAATACCTGACTTTCCTTTGCCAGAATTAACTCTGGGAAAGACCTGTTCAAGAATTTTATTAACACTTTTCTTCTTTATCAATTTATCCATCTTTTTGTTTAACGTACCTGGCAATCGTATTCCGCCTTTAGTTAGTTCAGATGTTTCTAGTTTTACAGTAGGATCATCTAAACGATTAGTTATTTTAAAAGGTAGGAACAGTGGACTAGATGATTTTTTTATTAGGACTTTTGACAAAATACTTTGTGTCAAATTAATTTCACCCTTAGTATTGATTTTCCATTTAGGAAGATTAATCAAGCCTTCTGCAGCACCATTACCCAAACCAGTTTTTATAGTCATATCTTTAAAACGAATAATTCCTTTATTGGCAATAAAACTAGTATTAAAATTAGCTCGCTTTGAAACTATCTTGCCTCCTAACATAGCCTGACTAAATTGCTGAAGCGATAGAAATAAATTGGCAAAACCAGATAATGCAGACCCCTTTCCAGCAACAGGACTTATTTCCAAACCGCGGATAGAAATTGTTCCACTCCCGTCAAGCTTGCTGATCATGCCATGTGTTGAACTCCCTTGGGCATAAAATTCACTTGACATATCAAGCGCACCTTTTCGAAAACCAGGTGATCCTAAAGAACTAAGAAATTTTCCTGTATTAATATTAACGACTTTAAAACGAGTTTTATATTTATTCTCTGGATCGGTGGCGTCAATTTGTCCATCCATTTCAACGGTGCCATCATATGCATGTCCACTTAAACGTTTTAATTCCAGAACACCGTTAGAAATTTCCGATATTAAATTAACATTGCTTATATGGTATTTGCTAAACTTTAAGCCATTTGAACGAAGTTTAATATTGCCGGAAAATTGTCTAATAAAAGACAGATCAATAGGCTCATCTGTCCATGGAGCCCCTGACGCTATATTTTTTTCTACCTTAGAAGCAATTAATGGATTACTAAAAAGCTTTACCGGAACGTCGGAGTGAGAAACTCTTATTATTCTTGGGTGGAAAGCTAATTTTTGTTTTGCGAATTTGTGATAATTTATAATGGACTTGTCTGTTAAAGCCGTATGCTTAACCGGTAAAATATCATCAATCGTGATTGTACTAGTTTTAAGATTTGCAACTATCCGTGGTATTTTCTTGATCAACTCAGTTACCACGACCCCCTGAACATCAATATTTCCCAATTTACCGGTTAAATCAGAAAAAATTAATTTTGCCAAGTTACCGTCAAGATCTCCCTTGAGATTTATGCCACCAAACTTTGGGTTTCGGGGTCGATAGTTAACACCTATTTTTTTTAGAAAACCCGATAAATTTGAATGTAACAAAGAAAACCTTCCTTTTACACGAGGTAATACTAGTAAAGGTTCAATACGTCCATCCAGATTAAAACGCCCACCAAATAAGGATACCTTTGCCAAGAGATCTATTTTACTGGGATTACCTTTTAGCAACCCAGAAAATTTCAATGGACCAGTTTTGCCAATGGACGCCGGGGTTTTAATTTTCAACAACCTTAAAATACGGAGCGGATTTTTTCCACGTACATCAAACTGCAATTTATTAAAATTTGGGTTAAAATTACGGCCAGCAATTCCAATATCCGAAATATTGCCAGCAAGTTTTACTGATAAACCCGCCAAACTAGAAATCTTGAGATCTGATAGGATTAAGCTACCATCAATCATTTTTGCCCTCAGCATCGTTTTCTTAATTGGAAGATTCTCAAACACTAGTGTATCCATTCTCAAATCTATGTTCGCACTAAAATTGTTCAAAAATGAGCTTGTCGTTAAAAAATTGTCGTTATTATTTACTTTTTCGATTTTTTCTATTTCAGCACTTAGATTTGTTGAAGCAATATCGGGTGCTTTTGATTTATTTTTATTTGTCACTCTACCAGACAAATATCCATCTAAGTTTAGTTGACCAATCGCAGCCTTAACATCCAAAAATGGACGATCACTTAAAATCATTGCCACTGCACCTTTAATGCTTGTGCTATCAATCCGAGCAGAAATATCCTTGAGTAATAATTTATCGATACTAGCTATGATTTTTCCACCAACAGTTAACTTTCTAAGACGATCATTAGGAACGTCGGGAACATTAACACCAATCCAGTTTATTAAAGTTCTCAAGTTATTTGTTGTAAGATCTGCCGTTCCCTCAAACTGCGGACGCTCTGATTTCTTTTCATTAAATATGATACCCTGAACACCAAGGTCAGCGCTACCAGGCAGAAGAGCAGATGCCTGACTTATTGTTATTTCTTGATCTTCCAAACTTGCATTAATTTTAAACTGACGTACGACAGCCCTGTTATAAATTATCGCGGCGAATGATAAGTCAAGCATCACATTTAGTTCTTTGGGAAGTGATTCTAAATTAATTTGGCTTCCAATCAAAACTGGCCTAGCTGGGGTCTCCTTAGGAGAAATTTTGCCGATAGTTTCTTTAGAAATATTCTCCTCAACCCTTCGGGCATTAGGTTTGGCAACTAGAATCGTGGGGGTTAGCAATGAATCTATATCGAGTTTATTGCCTGAAATACTAATATTTACCTCAGTCCTCTCTCTATTTCGAAAAGAAATATTTCCTGTCCCTTGTGTGCCATCAAGTTTTATAATCAAGTCGGAAAAATTACCCTTCTTGGCTGAAGCGGTTAACAAGGTTTCAATAGAGAGTTTTCTACTAAAACTGCTAGAAAGATTTGGAATACTATTAATAGATGAAACAAATTTAGCTAAATTATTTGTATTAAAATTCAATTTACCCTTAATTGTTGGATTCTTATCAATTTGCGTCAAAGCCCCTAAAAAACGTAATTCGGTAGCACCCAGAATACTGTTAAATTTTAAATTAAAAGGTAAAGTCCTGTCCTGCAAAATAGCTCCGAAAGATAACGCGTAATTTATTGGAAGACCCTTAATGACAGCACTACCTGAACTTTCCATTGGACCGGCGAAAGATGCTAGTGAAAAACGACCATTAAGTTTTTCGATTTTCTCCGTTTGACCTTTTTGCGCATTATGGAACTTAACAAAGCCATTTTGAACTATAAAGTCATCAACTTTGAGGGTTAGCGAACCAATTTTGGAACGCTCAATTAAAGACAATGGTGATTTTGGTCCACGATCAGGAGTTTTAGAATTATTAAAATCAGATAATTTAGGGTCAGCGGTGTTTGGAGGCTTAATGCTCATGTTAGTGCGTCCATCGGACAAGATTTCTATATTCATAATAGGTTGCACTAATTTAACACTGGTAAATTGTAATTGACGGCCTAGAAGAGGTATTAAAGCTATTTTTACTTCAAGCTTTTTAACCATTAATGTATCTGAGGTCATTGCTCCTTCTATGTTAGCAACGTGAACGTCATTTATTAATAATGCTGGAGAAGGTAGAATTTCTATTTTTATATCACCGCGAATCTCTAGATTGAAACCTGTTGCGTGATATACTTTCTTTGCGAAAACCTCTCGATATTCATTCCAATTAATGAAATTGGGCGCTACTAATATTGCGCCAAACAGTCCAATAACTAGAAACAAAAAAATAAATAAAAATCTTTGCAATTTATATGTGTTCCTCAATCTTATACATTATATAAACTAAACCAATTATAAAAAAACTCTCATTGCTATCAATTCTTTTCACTAACAAAAATAATTTATTCTATAAACACCCGTGTTAATAGCCTGCAACAAAAAAATCCGGGGTGTATTGTTTGCACATCAAATGTTAGCTATCCTTACTTGTGTTTATTTTTAATCTAAATAACTGTATTTCTGGTTAAAATTATTTAATTCGACCAAAACACATTTAATTAGTTTTTTTCATGCCTTTTTATAGATCCTGGGACTATGACCATTTGGTAAGAATCATCAAACATATATGCGGATTAGTGCTATACTTTTATGTCCAAACCGTTTTGTCAGGGACTGTAATCACCAATCTAATTATAACGAAAGTTTTCAAAAATTATTATACAGGATTTACTATCTTAACTCCTGAAAAAGCAGCAATAATAAAAGCCCAAACTATAAACCCGTATTTTCTAACGCGAAAATCTCCAGCATGAGTAATTTTGGTTATTTTGTCTCAAACCTAGGTAATCGGGGCATGGGCCGGGCTCTGCGCCACCGGGACTTTAGACTTTATGCTTTAGCAGGTTGGGTTTCAAATATTGGCTTATGGGTCCAACGAACTGCACTTTTCTGGTTAACATGGAAACTTACAGGGTCATACAGCATATTGGGTGGTATAGCCTTTGCTGAAGCGATCATGACTATCATAATTATGCCCTACGCCGGCACTTTAACAGATAGATTTAACCGTTTAAGAATGGCTACGATTACTCAATTATCACTACTGTTGATTGGCATCGTCATCGCTGCACTTTCGGCACTGGATTTAATAACCATCAATATCCTATTCGGGCTAGTCATGATAAATGGTGTAGCAGAAGGTTTTTGGACACCGCTTCGAATGACAATGCAGCCGAGCTTGGTTCCAAAAAAGGATTTACCTGCTGCATTAGGGTTCAGTGCAACAATGTTTAATTTGGCACAATTCATAGGGCCAGCATTAGGCGGAATAATTGTTGCTTCATTAGGTATCACCTATGCGTTCGCTTTTAACGCAGCCAGTTTTCTCGGTTATTTATTGGTCTTATCTATCATTAAGATTCGCTACGAACAAATCACTCCACATGAAACGACCGGCTTTATAGATGAATTTAAAGAAGGACTGAGATATATTGCTGAAACATCAGGCTTAAAACAGTTCTTATTTCTAGCGTTAGGTGTATCTTTATTCATGCGAGCATACAGGGAGCTTTTCGCAGGAATTTCAGACGATATTTTTGGGATGGGCGTTGAGGGTCTTGCTATATTGAGTTCAGCTGCCGGATTAGGGGCTATGATTACGGCAATTTATATCGGAAGTTATGGCAAAATTTCAGGCCTGATCAAGATTATTATGATAGTTCTCTTGGTTGCGATGATTGCTCAGATCATCTTAGCTTCAACAAATTTATTTTGGGTTGCTGTTTTCTGTGCCGCAATTTTGAGTGGCACTTCCACTTATGCGGGAATTGGAGGACAGCTTATTGTTCAAAACACCATCCACGGGTCTGTGCGTGGTCGTGTCATGAGCATCTGGGGAATAATTTTAAGGGGAGGACCAGCAAGTGGTGCTTGGATCGTTGGTGTAGTTGCTGGTTACAGCAATCTGCAATTCGCATTTATTAGTGCTACAACCTTATTCTTATTTATTTGGTTATGGACCATAACAAAAACAAATGCCATGGCAAAAAATTTAGAAAGAAGTGCGGAGCAAAGAAATTTGGACCTTAATTAAATTTTTTACCAAACCCGCCGCCGCCCGGTGTTTCAATAACAATTACATCACCTGTTTTCATCACCAATTGATCCGATGAATTAAGGACATTTTCTTCTTCCGATTTTCTGATTACAACAGTCCGGCCGGGCAGAGCATTCTCACCCCCAAACAAGCCAAAAGGTGGAAATTTCCGTGAACCAGATAAAATAGCTGCTGTCATTTCTTCTTCAAACCGTATCCGACGAATGACACCATCACCGCCACTATTTCTTCCACTACCACCAGATGACTTCCTTATACTAAATTCTTCCAGGATAACCGGATATCGCCATTCTAGGATTTCCGGGTCCGTAAGCCGAGTATTCGTCATATGAGTATGAACAGCGGACGCTCCAGAAAAATTTGGTCCAGCTCCAGCGCCACCACAAATAGTCTCGTAATATTGATACTTTTCATTACCAAAGGTAAAATTATTCATAGTACCTTGGGCAGCAGCCATGGCTCCAGCGGAACCAAATAAAGCAGCGGTAATTGCTTGAGAAGTTTCCACATTACCTGCAACAACTGCTGCCGGATATTGGGGGTCCAACATCGAACCCTCTGGAATAATAATATTGAGTGGTTCCAAGCAACCGTCATTAAGCGGAATATCATCATCCACCAAACAACGAAAAACATAGAGAACTGCTGCATAACAGACAGCTTTAGGAGCATTAAAATTAGTATTTGATTGTTGGGAGGTTCCAGTAAAATCAATATCTGCCGTGCGGAGTTTTCTATCAATACGGATGGCAACTTTAATTTTACTACCGTCGTCCATAAAATTTATAAATTCACCATCTGGTAATTTATCAAGAACACGACGTACATTTTCGTTGGCATTGTTTTTAACATGGGCCATGTAAGCGTTTACCACTGGCAAACTATAACGTTTAATTAGTTGCAATAGCTCTCTCAAACCTTTTTCGTTTGCTGCTATCTGGGCTTTAAAATCGGCCACATTTTGATCAATATTACGAGCCGGAAAATCTCCAGAATCCAACAAATCGCGCAAAGCTTCTTCTCTAATTACGCCCTTCTCAACCAGAAGAAAATTATCAATTAATATACCTTCCTCATCAACGCTGCGGCTATTTGGCGGCATTGACCCAGGGGTAACACCTCCAATATCTGCATGATGACCTCGAGACCCGACAAAAAATAAAAGCTTTTCCTCAAGACAATCAAATATTGGTGTTATTACAGTTACATCTGGTAAATGCGTTCCTCCATTATATGGTGCGTTCAATGCATAAACCTCGCCATTCTTTATCGAACCACCACGCGCCTTTATAATAGCACGAACACTTTCGCCCATTGAACCTAGATGCACCGGCATGTGTGGTGCATTTGCAATCAAACCACCTTTAGAATCAAAAATCGCACACGAAAAATCCAACCGCTCTTTGATATTAACTGAATTTGCAGTATTAGCTAATATGGCGCCCATTTGCTCAGCAATAGACATGAAAAGATTATTAAATACTTCAAGCATTACAGGATCAGTTTTCGTTCCGATGGAATGCAATTTGGGCCGTGGGTCAGTACGCCTTAGAATCAAGTGGCCTAATCTTGATACTACAACTCGCCAACCTGGTTCAATAATCGTTGTGCCATTTGCCTCAATAAGGATAGCGGGCCCATATATAACATGTCCCGGCAGTAAATTATCCCTATCATATATAGGAGTATCAATAGGATTCGTTGAAAAAAAAACATTGGCCTGATCCAGTTCTTTCGGATCCTTTCTAGCTGTCATAGGCAACTCTGGATCCTTCAAATATTCAGTGCTACCAATTGCTTCAACAACAACTGATTCAATAATCAACAGTCGGTTAGTTTCATCAAATCCAAATCTCTGTCGGTGGCTCTTCTCAAATGCAACTTTAATATTAGAAATTTTCCCGAAAGGAATTTGAAGATTGGTGTCAGTTCCGTTATATCGAAGATGTAATTTTTCTTGGATTAATATTTCATCATCTGAAACTCCCTGATCTGTTAATTCCTTTCTCATATCACTAATTAATCCTGTAAATAATTCTTGGATTTCTTCCAAAGTTTTTTCAGATAATGGTTTCTCAACAGCAGATTCTCGCATTACACGCAACTCCGCTAAGCCCATACCATATGCAGACAAAACACCAGCCAAGGGGTGAATAAAAATTGTATCCATACCAAGGATATCGGCAACACCACAGGCATGCTGTCCACCCGCACCACCAAAACTAACAAGGGCATATTCAGTTACATCATAACCTTTTTCTACTGATATTTTTTTTATAGCGTTTGCCATATTTTGGTTGGCAACCTCCAAAAACCCCTGGGCAATATCTTGGGGTGTTTTCCCGACTTCCTTTGCAAGTACCTCAAATTTAGAGAGAACAATGCTAAAATTTAGAGGTTGATTTGCATTTGACCCAAAAACATGTGGAAAGTAATTTGGCTGGATTTTGCCGAGCATAACATTAGCATCAGTCACTGTAAGCGGACCACCTTTATCATAACTTGCAGGCCCAGGATTAGCTCCCGCAGAATCCGGGCCAACGCGGAAGCGGGCACCATCAAAGTGAAGTAATGAGCCGCCACCAGCCGCAACTGTATGAATCTGCATGATTGGAGCGCGCACTCTTATACCCGCAATCTCCGTATCAAATGTTCTCTCAAAAGCACCCGCATAATGGGAAACATCGGTGGAAGTACCACCCATATCAAAACCAATAATTTTCTCAAATCCCCCCATTTTTGCCGCGCCAACCGCTCCGACAACACCACCTGCTGGACCTGAGAGAATGCTATCTTTACCTCTAAAATATTTAGCATCTGTAAGGCCTCCGTTAGATTGCATAAACATCAATCTAACACCAGCTAACTTGGCCGCCGTCTTATCAACATAATCACGTAGAGTTGGTGATAAATACGCATCGACTACGGTGGTATCCCCCCTAGGTATTATTTTCATTAAAGGACTCACCCGGTGTGATACTGAAATTTGCTTAAAACCAATAGATTTAGCCATTTCAGCAATCCGTTTTTCATGGGTCGGATAGCGGTAACTATGCATCAAAACAATGGCAATTGACTGAAAACCCGAGGCATACGCGTCCTTTAGCCCAACAGCAACGGCAACTTCATCAAGTGGTTTAAGTTCTTTGCCGGCAGCATCATATCTAGCTGAGACTTCCAAAACTTGTCCATAAAGTTGTGCTGGTAACTTAATATTTAAAGCAAAGAGATCCGGACGATTCTGGTAACCTATCCGAAGAATATCCTTATATCCCTCATTAATCACTAAAAGGGTTGGTGCTCCTTTTCGTTCCAATAGAGCATTAGTAGCAACGGTCGTTCCCATTTTTATTACTTGAATCTTATCCGTCGGAATAATTTCATCCCGCTTAATTTCCAATATACGTCTAATACCTTCAATTGCCGCGTCCTCATAATGATCAGCGTTATCCGATAACAGTTTATGAGCAACTATCTTACCGTGCGGGTTTTTTGCAATTACATCTGTAAATGTTCCACCACGATCTATCCAGAACTGCCACTTACCATCGTTGATATTTTTTTGATTTCGATTTCTATTCATCAAGTTATTTCTTAAAACTTTCCATTGATTTTGCTGAAATTAATATTACACCTTTATCTACCAAAAAAATTTGTCCTAGTGTTTATTTATAAAGCTTTAAAGATAAAATTTTTAACGTGAATAAGATTATCCTAGCAAATATTGCCGCTGCAGTTTCATCCCTCAGTGCTGGCATCTCAATCGTAGCTACTCGTTTTATTATTATTGAAACAGACCCGATTTCACTTGCCTTTTTTCGATATTTTATTGCTACTATTTGTCTGCTTCCAATCTTATATTTTAGTTTACGAAAACAACAAATAACCTTGGGTCATATTTTACCTATTACCATTTTAGGGGCATTATTATATACATTATTCCCATGGGGGTTTTCAGCCTCACTAAAATATACAACTGCCGCTTATGGTGCAATTACTCTCGCTACTATGCCAATTTTTACATTAATTATTGCGTGCTTATTTAAAAAAGAAATTTTAACAAAAACAAAAGCGGTTGGTGTAGGTCTTGCTTTTTTAGGAGTAACAATTGCTGTAAGTCATTCCTTTTTGGTTAGTTCTTTAGGTAAAAATGATTTACTAGGAATATTACTAATGATGGCATCTGGCATATGTGCAGCTATCTATTCTACATTCTCAAGACCATTCCTGGTCATTTATGGCCCAGTATTGTTCACAGCGATATCCATTACAATTGGGATGTTCTTATTATCTCCGATCGCACATACTGTCGGTACGTTCTCTATGTTTCCAACATTTAGTGCAACGGGGTGGGTTGCTCTCTTTTTTCTCGGCGCTATCGGAGGCGCCCTTCAATTTACGGCTTATACATGGGCTCTAAACTGGCTGACACCAACGCGAGCTGCTATTTATCTTACACTAACACCAATTTCCGCTATTATGCTCGCTTACCCTTTATTAGGCGAAAATATTAGATTGGAGGTTGTAGTTGGATTGATCATCGTTTTAACCGCAATTTTCTTATCAAATCGTGAGCGATTAAAACAATAATGATACAAAAAAAGAAAAACATTCATTGATCAATATAGTTTACCCACACAGACTCAAGGGCCATTTCTAATTCTAATACATGTTTTTTAGCATTAAATATTGTATTTTGAGCATTAATCCTCAAATGCTGACGTAAGTCCCATAAATTGGACAAGTCATTTACCATAGATTTAGCTGTAGAAATATATTGGTCTTTTGATTCAGTGACCCAATCACTCAAACCCAGTTGACACATCAAAGATCCTGTTAATCTACCCATAAATTTTTGCCCGGCAATGGTCAATATGGGTACACCCATCCATAACGCCTCATAACTCACAGTTCCACCACCAAAAGGAAAGGGATCAAGAGCTATATCAATTTGATCATAAACCCTAAGGTAATCGATCCGATTCGGAGTAAAGCCCTCAAAAACTAAACGGTCCGGTGTTATCCCCGTACGAGAAAAAGCATCAATAATATGGATCCGGTGATCAGCTGCATCAAAAGACCGATGCTTTAAGAAAATACGAGAATTACCTACCCGTCTCAGAATCTCGGCCCATGTAATGATCACCTCTGAGTTTATTTTAGCAACATTGTTAAAAGATCCAAATGTGATAAAACCATTTTCTTCAGCAGGCAAACGACCGGGTCTTTTTAATTCAGGAAATTGCTTATAAGTATTAAAACTCGATAAACGAATTAGTTTCTCAGTATAGATACTTTCATCTGAATTAACGGGTGAAATGAACTCATCCGTTATCAAATAATCCGTTGCCACAAGACCCGTAGTTGACACTAAGTTTGTACACGCAATCTGGATCGGTGCAGCGCGATAGGCAAGAACACCGCGATATCGAGATTTAAACGTACAAGGATGCAATAAAATATCAATCTGGTCACCACGCATTTCTTTGGCTATTTCTTCAGCAGAAAAACCGTTAATATCTGTCCATTGATTAAATAATTCAATAATTTCAGGCGGTGTTGGTTTATTGTCAGCCATATTACCGTAACCAATCACCTCAAATTTAATCTTATTATGAATAGCAAGGACCGGACTCAAATACCTTATAGTTACGTGGGTATCCAGTTCTGGCAAATAATACCCAATCTTCAAACGACGACGAGTAGATTGCGGACATGTGAATTGTGGCTCTTTCTTAATTTTATCTTCAAGTAATAAACCCCATTCCCGATTAATTTTGAAAATTTCTTTCGAAGTTGTCTTCTTAAGAAAATTATATGCAAACAAATAATTAGACCAAATAGATTGGTTATTGGGATCTAAGTCCAAAGCGCGTTGATAAACTGAAATAGAATCTTCAATATTTCCCTCAGCAAATAATGCGTTTCCCAAATTATAGGGCGCCTCACTCATAATGGGATTGAGTCTCGCCGCTATTTTTGCATGCGACTTAGCAAGAGCGTGCTGGTTTGATGCTAGATAAATAGACGATAAATTTAAATGATAATCCGCTTCTTTCGGATTTAATAAAATAGCCTCATTAACAAAACGAACCGCCTCTCCATAATTTTTCCGGGCAAAAGCAACCATACCCAATAGATGAATTGCATCAGGGTGTTTGGGTTCAATTTCCAATACACGTTTATAAATTAGCTCAGCTTCAGCTAATTTTCCGGCACGTTGGTATGATAGAGCTGTTTCAATGATGTGTTCAATATCGCTCATTATTTTTTATATTAATACAATAATATAAAGTAAAGTTAAGTAGAGTTTAGGACTGGATGATTATTACTGTTCCAGTATATAATATTAGTAGATTATCAATACATTAACTAAAAACAAAATCAAAGTAGACTTTTAGATATATTATAGAATGAGTATTTGGGGGAAAATAATTGGAGGAGTAACGGGCTTTGCTGTTGGTGGGCCGCTAGGCGCAATTGTTGGTGCAGCTTTCGGACATGCTATTGACAGTCGACGTTCAACAAAAAATTCTCATCAAAAACCAGACAAATTACAAACACGTCAAACTGCTTTTACGGTGGCCGTCATTGTTTTATCGGCAAAAATGGCAAAGGCTGATGGTCAAGTTACACGCGATGAAATTAATGTTTTTAAACGTATCTTTGAGATTCCAGAGAATGAAATATCTAATGTTGGTAAATTGTTCAACGAAGCCCGGCAAGATGCCGAAGGATATGAACCGTATGCCAACCAAATTGGTGAAATGTTTATCCATGATCAAGCCGTGCGCGAAAACCTATTAGGGGGTTTGTTTCAAATCGCTGTTGCAGACGGTATCATGCACTCAAAAGAACTTAAGTTTCTCCAAAACGTTGCTTCATCTTTTAGATTAAATCCCAGCGATTTTGAGCGAATACGATCGGCTTACACAGGTGATAATAAAATAGATCCTTACCAAGTTCTTGGTGTAGACCCTAATTCATCAAATAACAAAATTAAGAAGCATTACAGAGAACTGAGCCGCGAAAATCATCCTGATACACTGATCGCCAGCGGAATGCCACAGGAGTTTATTGATATTGCTAATGAGAAAATGGCAAATATTAATGCTGCATATGACAAAATCAGCAAAGAAAGATCACTTTAATAAAATACCGTGTCATTTTTAACTATTACCCTATTTAACCAAATAATAATCTACGGCCACATACAAGTTACTTGATCATATTAATGAGAGACTTGCCTCATAATACAAAATTAGTTTTAATTGTCTGATAAGTGGATCCGATGCAAAATCCAAACTGCGATGATTGAGAGAAAATTGACAAATAAAATAATTAGTTTTCCCTCCCATAATTATAATGAACGACCCCCAAAGTCTGAAATTGATATGTTAGTTATTCACTACACGGGCATGCCTGAAGCATTGCAGGCGCTTGACAGAATGTGCAACCCTACCGCTGAGGTTAGTGCACATTATTTAATTGATGAAAAAGGACAAATATTTCAGCTAATTTCTGAGGATAAACGTGCTTGGCACGCAGGAATTTCTTCCTGGCGAAATAATTCTGATATCAATGATCGTTCAATTGGGATCGAATTAGCAAATCCTGGCCATGAGTTTGGCTATCAAAATTTTCCTAAACGTCAAATTGATAAACTAATTGAATTAGCAAAAGACATTATTAAACGTCATCCTATCCCAGCGAGAAATATTATTGGACATTCTGATGCCGCCCCAACTCGAAAAAAAGACCCAGGTGAACTATTCGACTGGCATACTCTCGCGCTAAACGGTGTTGGTTATTGGCCAAAGACCAACGAGCAAAATACTACTGGTCAAATTAACGTATCAAATTTTGAATCAGCACTCCAAGAATATGGTTATGACACAACCAACCTAAAAGCAACAATAGTTGCATTCCAGCGACATTTTTTACCAAAAATTTGTAATGGTCACCCAAACAAAGAAATGTTCGAAATGTTAGAAAATCTTATTACCGGTCTATAATTCTTAGCTATCGTCAACGCTTATAATTTAGTCAAAACTAAACCGAATTCTTTGATTTTTGAAACAGCCTTGTTTAAGCTAGTATCCAAATTACTTTTTCTGTTTCCTAAATTTACTTTGATACGCTATAACTAACGGAGCCAGATGGTCGGATGGCTGCTGTATCTAGTGATAGATATAGAGGAAAGTCCGGGCTCCACGGAAACACGGTGCCGGGTAACACCCGGCGG